>NZ_JBRRBO010000004.1:0-163383 GCF_056756175.1 Stenotrophomonas sp. STEN240
AGCCATGCTCGGCAGGGGCTCTACCGGTAATGCCCCAGCCGAGCATGGCTCGGCTCTACATTTGCAGGCCCCAGCCGAGCGTGGCTCGGCTCTACATTTGAAGCAGAGCTCGGCCCTAGCGATGCACGCTACCAATGCTCGCCGCCGGGTAACGCAGGCCCGCGGCCGCATCCACCGGGAACACCGCATCAATCCGTGCCAGGTCCTGCGCACTGAGCACCACATCCAGCACACCAAGGTTCTCCTCCAGGTACGCCAGCCGCTTGGTGCCCGGGATCGGCACCAGGTCATCGCCCTGCGCCAACACCCAGGCCAGCGCCAACTGCCCCGGGGTCACGCCCTTGTCGGTGGCAATCGCATTTACCTGCTCCACCAGCGCCAGGTTGCGGGCGAAGTTCTCACCCTGGAAGCGCGGCGAATTGCGCCGGTAATCACCGTCCTCGAAATCGGCAGGGCTGCGGATCGCGCCGGTCAGGAAACCGCGCCCCAACGGCGAGTACGGCACGAAACCGATACCCAGTTCGCGCACCGTCGCCAGCACCTCGTTCTGCTCCGGCTCGCGTGACCACAGCGAATACTCGGTCTGCAGCGCGGTGATCGGGTGCACCACATGTGCGCGGCGGATGGTCTGCGGCGCCGCTTCGGACAGGCCCAGGTAACGCACCTTGCCCTGCTCGACCAACCGCGCCATCGCACCGACGGTGTCCTCGATCGGCACCTGCGGATCGACGCGATGCTGGTAGTACAGATCAATATGATCCACGCCCAGCCGCTGCAGGCTGGCCTCGCAGGCAGCCTGCACGTATTCCGGACGGCCATCGACCCCACGCGCCTGCGCATCGTTGGCATCCAGTCGCACGCCGAACTTGGTGGCCAGGAATACCTGCCCGCGACGGTCAGCGATGGCCTTGCCCACCAGCACCTCGTTGGTATGCGGGCCATACATGTCGGCGGTGTCGAGCAGGGTCACACCACGCTCCAGCGCCCGGTGGATCACCGCAATCGAGGCGGTGTCATCGCCACGGCCACCGTAGAACGCGCTCATGCCCATGCAGCCCAGGCCCAACGCGGAAACAACCGGGCCATCACGGCCAAGCACTCGGGTTTTCATGGGCAACTCCAACTCAGGAATGGGGATGGCCACTGTAGGCGCTCGCCACTATGCCGATAAAGACGGATACTCCGCACTGACCATGAAGCCTGACTTCACAGTAGAACCCTCACTGTTGCCGGCTCTGGCGGCTTTCGCCTGCGTGGCAAGGCATGCCAGCTTCCGCCATGCCGCGATCGAACTGGCGGTGTCGCCGTCGGCGCTGTCGCAGACCATCCGCAACCTCGAACGCCGGCTCGGCACCCGACTGCTGCAGCGGACCACGCGCCGGGTTGGCCTGACCGAAGCCGGCCAGCGCCTGCTGCAGGACACCGCGCCGGCTCTGGCCCGCATCGGCGAAGCCCTGCACGCGGTGGAAGCCAACCGCGACGTCGCCACCGGCCAACTGCGCATCACCGCGCCGCGCTTTGCCATCGAATACCTGCTGCTGCCGCACCTGCCCGCCTTCCATGCCGCCTATCCGCAGGTGGAAGTGGAGCTGGCGATGCAGGCGGCCCTGGTCGATGTGGTCGGCGAAGGCTTTGATGCCGGCATCCGCCTGGGCGAGTCGCTGGCCGATGGCATGATCGCGCTGCCGCTGGGGCCGCCGCTGCGCTGGACGGTGGTAGCCGCGCCCGGCTATCTGCAACAGCACGGCGCGGTGCAGACACCCGAAGCACTGATCGGCCATGCCTGTATCCGCCACCGCAACAGCAACGGCCGGGTCATGCCTTGGGAGTTCAGCCGCGACGGCCGCGACTTCACCCTGGATGTCAGCGGGCCGCTGCTGCTCAACGACAGCACCCTGGCCCTGCAGGCCGCGCGTGAAGGTGTCGGCCTGCTGCAGGTGTTCGAAGCCATCGCCCGTGCCGACCTCGCGGCCGGCCGCCTGCACAGCCTGCTCGATGATTGGCAGCCACCGTTTGCCGGCTTCCACCTGTACTACCCATCGCGCGAACAACTGGCACCAAAGTTGCGGGTTTTTCTCGATTTCATGCGCGCTGCCAACGCGTCCGCGACATGAGAGCTGACTTCCGGACGTGTCGCGCTTGCCTGCATGGCAACAGCACCGCAAGCTGATAGCCCAATACCTCCGCGAGCACCCGATTCCGGCATGCGCCGCCTCGACCGTCACCTGGGCCAGCTCTGGGCCCACGAAAAAGCCAGCTACGGGCTGCGCGTGTTCATCGCGCTCACTGCCGCCATCGCCTATGGCTGGTACGACGGTCATATCGAAGCCATCCCCGGCCTGTTCCTGGGCATCATCGCCAGCGCCATCGCCGAGACCGATGACAACTGGTGGGGGCGCACCAAATCGGTGCTGCTGTCGCTGCTGTGTTTTGCCGCCGCTGCGGCCGCGGTCATCGTGCTGTTTCCGCATCCACTGCCGTTCATCGCCAGCCTGGCACTGGCCGCGTTCGGGCTGACCCTGCTCGGCGCGCTGGGCGAACGCTACGCCTCCATTGGCCAGGCCACGGTGACGCTGGCGATCTACGCGATGATCGCGCTGGACCAGCACCACAATGTCAGCCAGCAGCAGGCACTGCGCGAAGTGGTGCCGCTGCTGGTCGGCGCGGCCTGGTACGGGCTGCTGTCGATCCTGTGGACGGCGATGTTCGCCAACCGCCCGGTGCGCGAGCGGCTGGCGCGGCTGTTCTTCGAACTCGGCCACTACCTGCAGCTCAAGGCCGATCTGTTCGAGCCGGTGCGACAAGGTGATCTGGAAGCACGGCGGTTGGCCCTGGCCGAGCAGAACGTGCGCGTGGTGCAGGCGCTGAACATCGCCAAGACCGCCATCCTCAGCCGCTTCGGCCGCTCCGGCCGGCCCGGCGTGCAGTCCGGCCTGTACTTCCGTCTGTATTACATGGCGCAGGATTTCCATGAGCGCGCCAGCTCCTCGCATTACCCCTACGAAGCCTTGGCCGACGCCTTTTTCCACAGCGACGTGCTGTACCGCTGCCGGCGCCTGCTGTCCCTGCAGGGCAAGGCCTGCCAGACCCTGGGCCAAGCCATCCGGCTGCGCCAACCCTTCGACTATGGCGAGCGCACCCGCATCGCCGGCCAGGACCTGCAGTCGTCCCTGCAGTACCTGCGCGAACAGCGCAATCCGCAGTGGACGCGCCTGCTGGGCTCACTGCAGCTGCTGGCCGCCAACCTGACCAACATCGAGCGGCAGCTGTCCGAAGCCGCCCTGGCCGACACGCCGCTGGAAGGCATCGACACGCGCCTGCGCGATTCCTCGCCGCACACCCTGCGCGAGATGGGCACGCGCCTGCGCCAGGCGCTGACCCCTGGCTCGCTGCTGTTCCGGCACGGCGTACGCATCGCACTGGCGCTGATCGCCGGTTACGCACTGCTGAAGCTGGTGCATCCGGAAAACGGCTACTGGATCCTGCTGACCATCGTCTTCGTCTGCCGGCCCAACTTCGGTGCAACCCGCCTGCGGCTGGTGCAGCGCATCGCCGGCACCCTGCTTGGCCTGGGCGTGACCTGGGCGTTGATGCAGCTGTTCCCCGGCACCGGCCTGCAGTTGCTGCTGGCGCTGGCGGCGGCGCTGTTGTTCTTCATCACCCGCACCGACCGCTACCTGCTGGCCACGGCCGCGATCACGGTGATGGCCTTGCTGTGCTTCAACCTGATCGGCAATGGCTTCGTGCTGATCTGGCCGCGCTTCCTGGACACCTTGATCGGCTGCGCCATCGCCGCCACCGCCTCGCTGCTGATCCTGCCGGACTGGGAAGGCCGGCGCCTGCACAAGGTGATGGCGCAGGTGATTGCCACCAGCACCGCCTACCTCGATGCCGTGCTGGCCCAGTACCGCAGCGGCATGCGCGACGACCTGCCCTACCGCATCGCCCGTCGTGACATGCACAACGCCGACGTGGCGCTATCGGTGGCCCTGTCGAACATGTTGCGTGAGCCCGGCTATGCGCGCGGCAATCTGGATGCGGGCTTCCGTTTTCTCGCCCTGTCCAACACCTTGCTGGGCTACCTGTCGGCCTTGGGCGCACACCGCGCGCAGGCCGATGCAGTCAATGAAGATGCCCTGGTCGCCAGCGGCCAGCGGCAGCTGCAGCAGTCACTGCTGGAGTTGGCTTCCGCGCTGGGCAAGCGCCAACCTGCAGCACCGCAGGAAGATGAGATCGCGCTGGCCGATGCGCTGGAGCAGATGCCCGATGAGATTGATGACAAGTCGCGGCTGGTGCGCACCCAGCTGGCATTGATGTTGCGGTTGTTGCCGAAGCTGCGGGCGGCAGCGGAAGAGGCGATCTTGCCAGCGTCTGTGGGAGCGGAAGCAACAGCGCGTTGAGCTGCTGCTGGGTGAATTGGGCTTTTGGTTTGCGGTTGGCTTTAGCTGTTGCTCTTCTCCTCTCCCCTTGCGGGAGAGGATGCCGAAGGCAGGAGAGGGGAAGCGGCGAAGCCGCTTGGCTCACGCAGCCTCAGATTGCATACACATCGGCCGCGCACTGTCGCCAGCTTCGCGGCTTACGCCGCTCCTACAAACGCGGGGTCACCGCCAACGTTGGCATTACGAGCTTCGCGGCTCATGCCGCTCCCACAACTTTGGCTTTAGCTTTAGCTTTGGCTTTGGCTGTCGTTCTTCTCCTCTCCCCTTGCGGGAGAGGATGCCGAAGGCAGGAGAGGGGAAGCGGCGAAGCCGCTTGGCTCACGCAGCCTCAGATTGCGGACACATCGGCCGCGCACTGTCGCCAGCTTCGCGGCTTACGCCGCTCCTACAAACGCGGAGTCAGCTTCTATCGATGGGTTGCTAGCTTCTCGGCTTACGCCGCTCCTACAAACGCAGGGTCAGCTTCTATCGATGGGTTGCTAGCTTCGCGGCTTACGCCGCTCCCACAAAGGCGGGGGCAGTGCTTACTGCGGATTCGCGGCTCATGCCGCTCCCACAGGCTTGCCGGCCTGCTTGCGCACCGGCAGGAAATACACCAGCAGGCTGATCAGCGCCAATACGCCGCCCAGCATGCAGACGCCGTTCCAGCCATAGCGCGTCCAGGCCATCGTGCTCGCTACCGAGCCGCTGGCGCCGCCAATGAAATAGCAGGTCATATAGGCCGAGGTGATGCGGCTGCGTGCACTCTCGTCCAGCTGATAGATCACGCTCTGGTTGTTGATGTGTACCGCCTGCACCGCGATATCCAGCAACACCACGCCAACAACCAGTACCGCCAGCGACACCGGTGCGAGTGCCAGCAATACCCACGACAGCAGCATCATCAACAGGCCACCTATCGCCACCGCGCGGCCATGGCCGCGATCGGTCAGCTTGCCGCCGCTGCTGGCGGCCAAGGCACCGGCCGCTCCGATCAACCCAAACAAACCGATCGTGGCAATCGAATAGCCGTACGCCGGGCCGGACAACAGAAACGCCAGCGGCGTCCAGAACACGCTGAAACCCGCGAACGACAACGCACCCAGCAGCGAACGCTGGCGCAGCACCGGCTCCTCACGCAGCAACACCAGTACCGAGCCGATCAGTCGCGGGTACGACATGCGGGCGCTGGGCTGATGCGCTGGCAGCAGCCGCGCCAGCACCACCGCCAGTACCAGCAGCGCCACGCAGGCCACCCAGTAAATGGTGTGCCAGGAACCCAGCCCGGCCAGCAGGCCGGAAGCCGTGCGCGCCAGCAGGATGCCCAGCAGCAGGCCGGCCATGACGGTGCCAACTACCCGGCCGCGATGCTCTGGCGCGGCCAGACCCGCCGCATGCGCCAGGATCACCTGCGCCGCAACCGCACACAGGCCGGACAGCGCCGTGCCCACCAGCAGCTGCGTGAAGTGGGTGGCGCTGGCGCAGATCGCCAAACCCACCGCCGCCAGCACGAACAAGCCCACGATCAGGCTGCGGCGTTCCAGCTTGTCGCCCAGCGGCACGATCAGCAGCAGGCCTGCGGCATAGGACAGCTGCGCCACGGTCACCACCCAGCCGGCCTGCTCGGCGCCGATCTGGAACGCATCGGCCAGGATCTGCAGCAGCGGCTGGGCGTAATAGTTACCGGCCACGATCACGCCGGTTGCCGCCGCCAGCAGCAGGACCAGCGCCTGGCTCAAGGGGCGATGGAGGGAAGAGGACACAGGGGTATTCATGGGCAGGCCTGGAGGGGTACGGCGCTCAGTCTGGGCCGCAGCCATTGATGACACAAATGTATTGTTTTCATCCCATCCATCTGTTTCAGTGATGGCATGTTCACATTGCGCCAGCTCGAATTTGCCGTCGCCGTTGCCGAGGAAGGCGGCTTCACCGCCGCCGCGGCACGCTGCCACACCGTGCAGTCGGCGCTCAGCCACCAGATCGCGCGGCTGGAAGATGCCTTTGGCTCACGCCTGTTCGAACGCAGCCACCGGCGCGTACGCCCCACCGCCGCAGGCGAGGTTTTCCTGCACAACGCCCGGCTTACCCTGCAGGCCGCTGCGCGCCTGCAGGAAGAAATGGCGCTGACCCTGGGCACGGTGCGCGGGCGTATCAACATCGGCCAGATCACCTCACTCAACGTGGTCGACGTGCCGGCCCTGTTGGCCGCCTTCCGCGCGGCCCATCCGGCCGTGGAGGTACACCTGAAAGTCGGTATGAGCGATGTGCTGCTGGCCGAACTGGAGGACGGCCGGCTGGATGTGGCCCTGGTCGGCGTCGGCCCGCAGATAAGCCTGCCGCCCCAGCACCGCCTGCTGCACGAGGAAGGCCTGTCGCTGGTGATGCCCATCGACCACCCGCTCACCCAGCAACGCACGATTCCGTTGCAGGCCTTGCAGGGCCTGCCGCTGGCGGCATTGGTGACCGGTGCCGGGGTGCGGCGCATGCTCGATGACGCTCTGCGCGAGCGCGGTATCCAGGCGCAGCTGCAATATGAGGTTACCCACAGCGAACTGCAGCAGCAGCTGGTCGCCGCCGGCCTGGCCGTTGCCGTGGTCCCCGACAGCATGGCCGCCCGCATGCAGCGCACGGTGGTGCGGCCGCTGGTCGAGGACTTCCGCTTCCGCACCTGTGCGGTATGGCGGGCCGATCCCACGCCGGCAGCCCGCGCCTTGTTGGGCCTGCTGCCTGCAAGCCAGGCCTGAGAGGCGTCTGCAATACACGCGCAGCTTGATCAATAGCGACACGCGGTTCTGCTAATGTGCCGCGCAGCACCGAGGAGACACGATGTCCGGCCACAACCAGTTCGCCCTGCTCAAGCAGCGCCGTTTCCTCCCGTTCTTCATCGTCCAGGCGCTGGGCGCGTTCAACGACAACATCTATCGCCAGGCGATCATCGGCCTGCTGTTCTATCTGGGCGTCAGCAGCGAAGAACGCACGCTGTACACCAACCTGGCGCCGGCGCTGTTCATCCTGCCCTACTTCCTGTTTTCCGCCCTGGCCGGGCAGATCGCCGAAAAACTGGAGAAGCAGAAGCTCATCGTGATCACCACCACCATGGAGATCGTGGTGATGTCGCTGGCCGCCGTGGGCTTCCTCACCCAGAACATGCCGGTGCTGCTGATCGCGCTGTTCTGCACCGGCCTGCAATCCACCTTGTTCGGCCCGGTCAAATACTCGGTGCTGCCGTCCATCCTCAAGCCCGAGGAACTGACTGGCGGCAACGGCCTGGTGGAAATGGGCACCTCCATTTCCATCCTCACCGGCATGATCGCCGGCGGCATGATCTTCACCCTGGCCGGTGCCTACGGCCCGATCGTGGCCGCTGTCGCCATCATCGCGCTGGCCCTGATCGGCAATATCACTGCGCGCATGATTCCCCGCGTGGATGCCGGCGCCCCCGAGCTCAAGATCAACTGGAACCCGATCAGCGAATCGCTGGCGGTGCTGCGCCTGGCCAAGAAGCAGAAAGCGGTGCGCAACACGATTCTGGGCGTGTCCTGGTTCTGGTTCTTCGGCACCGTTCTTACCTCGCAGCTGCCCACCTATGCCGTGGTGAATCTCGGCGGCGACGAGGTGCTCTACATCTTCGCGCTGGCGCTGTTCTCGCTGGGCACCGGGGTTGGCTCGCTGCTATGCGAGAAGCTGTCCGGGCGCATCGTCGAGATCGGCCTGGTGCCGTTGGGCGCGTTCGGCATGAGCGCGTTCCTGCTGGATCTTTACTTCGCGCGTACCGGCGTGGTGACCGCCACCGGGTTGGATGTTGTCGGCTTCGTCCAGCAACCTGGCAGCTGGCGCATCATCATCGACCTGCTCGGCATTGGCCTGTTCACCGGCTTCTTCGTGGTGCCGCTGTTTGCGCTGATCCAGAGCCGTACGCCGAAATCGGAAATGTCGCGCGTGTTCGCCGCGCTCAACATCCAGAATTCCGGCTTCATCGTGCTGGCAGCGGTGTTGGGGCTGGTCACGCAGAGTCTGCTCGACTGGACCATCCCGCAGTTGTTCCTGGCGCTGGCCATCGGCAACGCCCTGGTCGCGATCTACATCTTCAGCATCGTGCCCGAGTTCCTGATGCGCTTCCTCAGCTGGGTGATGGTGCACACCCTGTACCGGTTGCGGGTCAAAGGCGTGGAGACCAACGTGCCGGATGAAGGCGCGGCGCTGATCGTCTGCAACCACGTCAGCTTCATGGATGCGTTGATCCTGTCGGCCGTGATCCCGCGTCCGGCGCGCTTCGTCATGTATTACCGGATTTTCAACGTGCCGGTGATGCGCTGGATCTTCAAGACCGCCAAGGCCATCCCGATCGCCAGCCCCAAGGAAGACGCCGCGCTGATGCAGCGCGCCTTCGACGAGGTGGATGCGGCGCTGGCCGAAGGCGAACTGGTCTGCATCTTCCCCGAGGGCGCCTTGACCAAGGATGGCGAGATTGCCGCCTTCAAGTCCGGGGTGGAGAAGATCCTGGCGCGGCGGCCAGTGCCGGTGGTGCCGATGGCGCTGAAGGGCATGTGGTCCAGCATGTGGAGCAGGCGCGACAGTCGATTGGGGCAGATGCGGGTGCCTCGGCGCTTCCGCGCCCACATCGAAGTGGTCGCCGGGCCGCCGGTGGACGGGGCCAGTACCGATGCCCCCCAGCTGGAAATCCTGGTGCGCAAGTTACGCGGAGACGAGGCCTGAGTAGGAAAGACCACTTTCCAGAAATAGGACAAGTGGCTAGGCTAGCCTCCAATGTGTCTGCCGGGGAACGCAGCACAGCTCAGGAGCAAGGGGATAGATGGACAGCACCACGCCAGCACTGCCAGCCGTACCGCCTGCGCCGCCAAGCGCGCCGCAGCAGGTACATCACTACTATCACCCGCAGAAATCCGGCGGGATAGCCGCGCTGCTGGAAGTGCTGCCGGGGTTTTTCCAGGTTTTCGGTATTGGTCATCTGTACGCGGGCAATGTCGCCACCGGGCTGATCATCATGTTCGGCTACTGGGCGCTGGCGTTCGTCAACTTTCTGCTGTGCTTCGTCTTCATCGGTTTCATCACGTGGCCTCTATGCTGGGTTGCCACAATGATCATCTCGCCGCTGACTGCGGCGAATGCCTGCAAGTCGCGCTGATTTTTCAACAAGGAGTTTTACGTGAATACAAGCAGTCCCGCCGTATCCAACAACCTCGTCTGGGCGATCCTGTCCACCCTGTTCTGCTGCCTGCCGCTGGGTATCGTTTCCATCATCCACGCTGCCAAGGTCAATGGCCTGCTGGCTGCTGGCGATATCGCCGGCGCGCGTGATGCCGCCGACAAGGCCAAGAAGTGGGCCATCTATGCTGCTGGTGCGGGCATCGTCGTCAGCATCCTGTACATCGTGCTGGTGATGGTGCTCGGCGTCGGCGGCGCAATGAGCGGCGCTTCCGGCTACTGATGAAACCGACAGGCCGGCCGAATCTGGCCGGCCTGTTGTTGTCCTGACATGCGGTTCCCGCAACACCTGCTGCGCTACATGCCCTTGGCCGCGATTGCCGGCATCGGCGTGGGCGCGGTGGCGGTACTGAGCCGCATCGACCCGAATGCTCCGGGCAACCCGCTCCCCTCCTGTCCCTTCTATGCCTTGACCGGCCTGTGGTGCCCGGGCTGCGGCAGCACCCGCTGCCTGCACGCGCTGGTGCACCTGGACCTGCCCCAGGCGATGGCGATGAATCCGCTGTTGATCGTATCGATCGTGCCGGTGCTGGTGATGGCACTGCATGGTGCAGGGCTGTGGCCGGCAAAGCTGGGCTGGCTGGTACGGTTATTCGCGCAACCGATCCCATGGCTGGTGCTGATCGTGTCCTATTGGCTGCTGCGCAACCTGCCCTGGTACCCGTTCAACCTGCTGGCACCGGGCTGAAGGCCGGCTCGGCATTCGCGTAGCCCGGGTAAGCGCAGCGCACCCGGGGCAGCGGCCAACAGCCAACAGCCTTGGATCCAACCAGATTTTTGCTTCCCGGGTGCGCGGCGCTTACCCGGGTTACGGCCGCTTCCGATTGACGTTGGCTCAGCCCACCCAGCCGGCAATAACCAGCAGCGCCAGCACCGCCATCCACAGCAGCAGCGTGCGCCAGACCAGGCTCATCGCATCGCGCAGTTCCGGATAGCGCTCGTCCACCGGCACCTGCCCGGCCAAGCGCGCCTCTTCTGCTTCTTCGACCAGCTCGGCACCCACGCTGGCACGCGCGGCCTCGGCCAGAAAGCCAAGCTGCAGCGACCAGCGGTTGCCCGCCGCGCGGCGCCAGGCCGAAAACACCGTATCGAAATTGCCCACCAAGGCCATCGACAGCGTCATCAGCTGTGCCACCGGCCATTCCAGCACCGCCAGCAGCCAATCACCTGCGCGCCGCTCCTCGGCGGACAACAGCACCGATTGCGCGCCCTGCGAGGACTGCGCCAGCAAGCGGTATAGCAGCACACCCAGCGGGCCCAGCAGCAGGAACCAGAACAGCGGCGCAAACCAGCGTCGCAGTGCATTGAGCACGGTTGCCTCGACCAGGCCGGGCGCATCCTCGCGCAGGCTGCCGCCGGCCGACTGCAGTTTGGACACCGCCAGCGTGGCGGCCGCAGCGTCCTCGGCATCGATCACCGCTTCAACATCGCGGTCCAGGTCACGCGGCCCCCAGCACAAGGCCAGCACGATGATGCCGAACAACAGCGATGGCAGGCCGAACAGTCGCCCGTCCAGCGCCCATTGCAGCAGGCCCATCAGCACTACGCAGGGTGCGATCGCCAGCAGTACCGCATAGCGGCCCGCCGATTCACCCAGCTGCGCGCGCACCCAGCCCAGGTAGCGCCCGAACCAGCGCCAGTCGCGCAGGCTGGCCAGCAATGTGGGTGCCACATGGCCAAGTACCAGCGCTGCGATTACCGCTACCAAGGTTGTGAACATGCGGGTCCTCCGGCCTGCGATTGTAGGCCCTGGCGGGTCGTCCCCCGCCGCCGCTGCACCTGCCAGCCCGCACTCATGGGCGCTGGCTCTGGTACCAGTGCTCGATCAGGGTGCGAGCAATCGACAGCCGTTGCGGCAGCAGGATGCCCTGCCCGTCATCGTCAGTGTCACGTTGCAGGGCCGCGCCCACTTCCTCGACGCTGAACCAGCGCGCGTCCTCCAGCTCGCCGTCCACGGTCGGCACGTCGTCGTGCGCGCTGGCCCGGAAACCGACCATCAACGCGCCCGGGAACGGCCACGGCTGGGTGCCCTGGTAATCCGCCTGGATCACCCGCACCCGTGCTTCCTCGAATACTTCACGGGCCACGGTCTGTTCAAAGGTTTCACCGGGTTCGACGAAACCGGCCAGCACCGAATAGCGGCGCGCGATCCAGTTGCTCTGCCGCCCCAGCAGCAGCCGGCCATTGTTTTCAACGGCGACGATGACCGCGGGGTCGACACGCGGGTAATGCTCGGTGCGGCACTGGTCGCAATGGCCAATGAAACCGGAACGGCCAAAACGCACCGCCGAACCACACACCCCGCAGAACCGGTTGCGCGAATGCCAGTACGACATGCCGCGCGCATAGCAGAACACGTCGACCACCTCGGCCGGCCAGTTCACCGCTGCCTGCCGCAGGTCCATGCGTTGCGGTGCCTGCACGGTCAGCGTTGCTGCCTCGGCCACGAACCAGGCCCGGCCCTCACGCAACCCAAGAAAGATCGCCACGCCCGGGCCACCGCCCAGCTCGCCACCACTAAACAGCGCCGGCTGTTGGTGATCGTCAGCGAACGCGGTGCCATCGGCATCGAGTACAAGCACCTGTGCATTGGGCCACAAGGCCGCCAGCGCATCAGCGTCACCGCGCACGCCATCGGCACGGTCCAGCGGCGCGCCGACAAAGGCGTGCCCGGCAAAACGGGATTCAGAATTCAGCATCCGCCAGAGCCTGACGACAAAGCGCCGCCATCGCAAGCGTGGCCGGCCGCAAAGCGGCCGCAACGGCTTACATCGAGAAGCTGCTGCCGCAGCCGCAGGTGGTGCGGGCGTTGGGATTGCGGATCACGAACTGGGCGCCGGTCAGGCTTTCGCTGTAATCCACCTCGGCACCCATCAGGTACTGCAGGCTCAGTGGATCGACCAGCAGGGTGACGCCTTCGGTGATCACCGCCAGATCGTCTTCGGCACGGTTTTCATCAAACTCGAAACCGTACTGGAAGCCGGAACAGCCGCCGCCCTGGATGTACACACGCAGGGCGAGCGCATCATTGCCCTCGTCCTGGATCAGCTCACGCACCTTGGCCGCAGCCGCCGGGGTGAAATTCAGCGGACGGTCCAAGGATTGGTAATCAGGCGCCGGCTGAACGCCGGGCAGGGAAACTAGGGTGCTCATGGTGCTCAGGATGGGGGCGGCAGGCCCCTGTTTCAAGCTGCAGCGGCTTCAGCTTTCTTGGACTTCTCGGTGGTCTTGGCATCTGGTGCCGGCAGCGCGGCCATCGCGGCGGTATGCAGCAGGCGGCCATTGAGCTGGGCACCGGCGCTCATTTCGACCACGGTGTAATGCACATTGCCGGTGACACGGGCGCTGGGCGTCAGCTCGATGCGCTCACTGGCGTGCACGTCACCTTCCATGCTGCCACTGAGCACCACCACGGCAGCGCGTACTTCGCCCTCGATCCGGCCATGCTCGGCCAGGGTCAGCATTGCCTTGGCGTCTTCCTCGGCCACCACTTTGCCGATGATCCGGCCTTCCACATACAGGCTGCCGCTGAACACCACGTCGCCGCGGATTTCCACCTGCGAACCGATCAATGCGTCTACGGCCATGTCGCCGTCGTGCTTGGACTTGCTTTTGAACATGTTTATTCCCCTCTGCCGTTGCCGGCGAGTTTCCAATCGAATGTCTGGTTGGAGCCCCCCCCGGGTCCGGAGAGGGAGACTCGCACACGTTGCGGCGTGAAATCCCGGGGCAGCATCACGCTACCGTCCAGTTGTTGAAAATAACGGAAGGAATAATCCTGCCCCGGCGCACCTTTGCGCTGATGTAGGTCGTCCCAGCTGACTGTTGTCAGCTTTCCGTCCTTCACCCCCTCAACCGAGAACCGCAGCTGGCCCTGGCTGATCGCGCCGCGATTCAGGTTCTGGGTCAGCACCACGCTGTAATGCCAGGTGCCGGCCGCTTCCGGGGAAAACTCCACTGAATGGGCGTTCAGCCCCTTGCGCTGACTGGTGGAGCCCACCAGCCGTTCATAGAAAGCCACGTCGGCACGCAGGCCGGCAATCTCTTCATCGCGCTCGCCCAGCGAAGTCTGCACTTCATTGTTGGCGGCGCGGCTGATCTTGTCCGAGGCCTCCAGCGTGGCTTGGCGTTGCCGCAGCTCTTCCAGCTGGCTGCGCTGCTGGCTTGCCAGCGCCTCGCTCTGGCGCAGTTTTTCGCGCATGCCGCCGGCATCGGGCGAGGCGTAGCGCGCCGCCAACCAGCCAACCAGCAGCAGCGACAGCAGCCAGGCGCCAGCCAACAGGGCAATCGGCACCCAGCTCGGGCGCGTACTCGCACCGCCGCGCGGGGTGATCTGGAAACGGGAAGAAGGTCGGTGGGTCATGGCAGGCTCCAGTGGCCCCGGAAGGGCGGCACATGCGCTCAGTCTGAAACGACGGGCCAGTGTAAACGACACGCCTGTACACGCGCTTGCGGGTGGATGGCTGGCAATCACCGCAGCCATGCTCGATAGTTGCGATCCTGCTCACAGTACTCCGGCCGGACTCTCCCCATGACTGAAGCCCATGTATTCGTCATCGGCATCTTGCTGGCCTGGCTGGCCGGCATCCGTGTCTACCTGACCGTGTTCGGCGTCGGCATGGCCGGGCTGATGGGCTGGGTGGACCTGCCCCCGGCGCTGCAGGCCACCGAGTCCTGGTGGGTACTGGGCACCTCCGGCGCGCTGGCCGTGGCCGAGTTCTTTGCCGACAAGATCCCCGGCGTGGATTCGATCTGGGACCTGCTGCAGACCCTGGCGCGGGTTCCGGCCGGCGCCTTCCTCGCTGCCGCCACCCTGTCGCCCAATGGCGAACTGAGTACCGGCGTATTGGCCGCGGGCGCCGGCATCGCGCTGACCAGCCATGGCCTGAAGGCCGGCACCCGCGCCCTGCTCAATACATCACCGGAGCCAGCCAGCAACTGGGTGGCATCGTTTGCCGAAGACAGCGTGGTGATCGGCGCCCTGGCATTGGCCTTTGCCCATCCGTGGTTGGCATTGATCTTCGTGATCAGCGCCAGCGTCATCGGCGCCCTGGTTGTCTGGCTGGTTTGGCGCACGCTCTGGCGTGGGCTCAAGCGCATGTTCGCCAGCGCCGACACGCCAACATCGGCAATCCCCACGCCCGGCGACCACTCGCTGCCGCCCGCCCCCTGAACCATAATCCCCTGATGGCCAGCACCGACACACTCACCGCATCTGCCCGCCCGCTACGCGCGGAAACTCCTCCTGCCGATTACTCGCAGCGCTGGAGCGTGCGCAACGCGCCGCCTACCGAGGCGGTGCAGGCGCAGCTCAAGACCGGCCAGGACAGCGGCGCGGCGGCGCTGGCCAGCGATGTCGGCGATGACACCCCGTACCGGGTGCTGATCGTCGAGGACAACCGCTCGCAGGCGCTGTTTGCGCAGAGCGTGCTGCACGGCGCCGGCATGCAGGCCTTCGTGCAGATGGACGTGGAAGGCGTGCAGCAGGCCATCAGCGAACACCGCCCCGACCTCATCCTGATGGATCTGCACATGCCCGGGCTGGACGGCATGCGGCTGACCGCGATGATCCGCCAGCAGCCGCACCAGCAGCTGCTGCCGATCGTATTCCTCACCGGTGAGGCCGACCCCGACCGCCAGTTTGAAGTGCTCGACTGCGGCGCCGACGACGTGCTGGTCAAACCGATCCGCCCGCGCCATCTGGTCGCCGCCGTTGCCAACCGCATCCGCCGCAACCGCATGCAGCCGCTGGGCAAGGTCGAGGCCGGCCCGCTGTTGAACAACCCCGAAACCGGCCTGCCAACCCGCCACAACGTGATGCAGCAGCTGCACGCCGCTATCGCCGAGCGACAAGCGGCCGGGCTGCTGTTCATCGAGATCGCCAGCGCGCTGGGCCTGCGTGAGCGCTATGGCTACGCCAGCTACGAGCGCTTGATGGTGCAGGCCGGGCAGCGCCTGGCCGAGAACCTGCGCCCGCATCTGCTGGCCCGGCTCAATGACAACAGCTTCCTGCTGCTCAGCCGCGGCATGGACGCAGCCGATGTGCCGGCGCTTGCGCAGCGGGTCCGCGAAGGCCTGTCCGCGCAGCCGTTTGCGCCACGCGAGGAAGAATCGGTGTTCCTTCGCTGCGTGGTCGGCCATGCCCACCTGTCACAGGACCTCAACGACGCCGATGCCGCGCTGGAAGCGGTGGAGCGCACCGCCCTGCAGGCGCGGCTGAGCACGGCCGGCATCGCCGCCTATGAAAGCAACGACGTCGCCATCAACAACGAACACCTGGCCCTGCTGGAAGGCCAGATCGAGCTGGCCTACCAGCCCATCGTCGCCGTCGCCGGCGGCGATACCGCCCAGTACCAGGTGCTGCTGCGCCTGCGCCAGAGCAATGGCACGCTACTTTCTGCCGGCCAGGTTATTCCCGCCGCCGAGGCCGCCGGCCGCATCGCCGACCTTGACCAGCAGGTGGTCGAACACGCGCTGGGGCTGCTGCATCTGTACCAGTTCGCACAGCCGCCAATGCGTCTGTTCCTTTCCCAGTCGATGCGCAGCCTGGCGCGCAGCGCCTATGCGGAATGGCTGCTCAATGCGTTGCAGGAACGCCAGGTGGCCGGCAACGGCCTGGTCATCGACGTGCGCCTGTCCGATGCCCTGGTGCACGCGGTGAGCCTGCAGCAATTCTGCGCGCAGCTGATGCCGGCCGGGGTGCAGTTCTGCCTGAGCCAGTTTGAGCCCAGCGCCGAAGCCAATGCACTGCTCACCCAGCTGCCGTTGAGCTTTGTGCGCATGGCCGCGCGCTACGCCGAAAGCCACACCAACCAGAAGCTGCGCGACGAACTGCGCGGTGCGATCGATCTTGCCCACCGCGCCAACCTGCAGATCATCGGCCAGCAGATCGAAGACCCGCAGGCCGCCGCAGCCATGTGGATGGGGGGCATCGATTTCATCCAGGGCAATGTGGTGCAACGCGCAGGTAGCGAGCTCAACTTCGACTTCCAGAACGCGGTGCTGTGAGCGCGCCCACATCGGCGGCTTCGCGCGTCTGGGCGCTGCTTGCAGCCGGCAGCGCCGCGGCTGCGGGCGCGCTGGTATTTGTGCCGGCAGCACCTGCACTGGCTGTCCCTGGCTGCGCTGCGGCGGCCACGGTCGCGGCATTGCTGGCCGCCTTCTGCGCCAGCCGTCACCTGCGCCAGATCCACGCAATGCAGCTGCGGATCGAGGAAGCGCAGCTGGAAAACAAGCGCCTGCAGGTTGCGGCGCAGGGCCACAGCACGCTGGAACAGGCATTGCTGCAGGCCAAGCAGGCTGCCGAAGCCGCCACCTTGGCCAAGGGTGAATTCCTGGCCACGATGAGCCACGAAATCCGCACCCCCTTGAACGGCATCCTGCCGATGCTGGAGCTGGTCGCACAGGGCCCGCTGAGCCTGGAACAGCGCAACATGCTGGACACCGCCACCGACAGTTCACGGCAGCTGTTCCGCATCGTCGACGACATCCTTGATTACTCCAAGCTGGAAGCGAACCGGCTGGAGCTGGAAATCACCACCTTCAACCTGCGCGAAACCCTGGACGGCATGCTGCGGCTGATGCAGCGCGCCGCCGAGCACAAGGGCCTGCGCCTGTCACTGCAGATCGACCCGGCGGTACGCCTGTCGGTGCGCGGCGACCCGGTGCGGCTGCGCCAGGTGCTGGGCAACCTGCTGGTCAACGCGATCAAGTTCACCGAACTTGGCGAGATCAGCATCCACGTCAAGCGCCTGGGCGAAACCGCTGCCCAGCACCGCCTGCGTTTTGAAGTCCGCGACACCGGCATCGGTCTGGACGCCAGCCAGGCGCAGCGCCTGTTCAACGCCTTCACCCAGGCCGATGCCTCCACCACCCGCCTGTACGGCGGCACCGGTCTGGGCCTGGCCATCTGCAAGCGCATCGTCGACCTGATGCAGGGCAGTATCGGCGTGCAATCCGAACCGCTGCGCGGCTCGACCTTCTGGTTCGAGATCCCGCTGCTGAAAGTGATCGGCGACCTGCACCAGCCCGAACACCTGCGCAACGTCCGCCAGGTGCTGGTAGTCACCCCCGAGCCACGGCTGCGCCAGCGGCTGCAGCTGGTGCTGCCCAACTGGGGCTATGAGCCGGTGATCGCCAACAACCTGCAGGAAGCGCTGGAGCGCCTGCGCAAACCCACCGTCTCCGGCATCTTCCATGCGCTGATCGGCGACTTGGAGCCGCTGCGCAACAGCGCACCAGCGCTGCAGCGCGCAGTCGAGCGCATGGAAGACAACCGCCCGCGCGTGCTGTGGCTATACGGTGACGCGCCGATAGCCGATGCATTGCGCGACGGCGCTACCCTGCTGCCGCGGCAACTGCCCGACACGCAGCTGCGCAACGCCCTGGCCGAACCGCTGCAGCTGGCGCCGAGTCCGGACCCTGCACTGCAGTTGTGGAAAGGCAGTGATATCGCCGCACCGCCGCAGGCAATCCGGGCAACTGCCGCCTCCAGCGCGCCTGCGCTGGCGACGCCGGCCCAGGCTGCAGTCGCGGTTGCTGCACCGGCAACGACCAGCCCGGCCACCGCAGTCGCCGACCTGGCCGGCATGCAGGTACTGCTGGTCGAGGACAACTCGGTGAACCTGATGGTCGCGCAGAAGCTGCTCAAGATACTGGGCGCGCAGGTCGACACCGCCGAGAACGGCGCCATCGCCATCGACAAGATGCACGGCAAGCGCTACGACGCGGTACTGATGGACTGCCAGATGCCGGTACTGGACGGCTTTGCCGCCACCGGCCGCTGGCGCGAACATGAAGCCAGCAGCGGCGCACAAACGCGCCTGCCGATCATCGCCATTACCGCCAATGCGATGGCCGGCGACCGTCAGCGCTGCCTGGACAGCGGCATGGACGAATATCTGTCCAAGCCCATTTCACGCCCGCAACTTCTGTCCTGCCTGCTGGCGTTCAAGCCCGCATCCACTGCAACTACCGATCTGGTTACCCGCATGCCCACCGCCGACCTCTCCGCCAACGCACTGGCTGCCGCCTCCACCGCACATACCGATGGCATCACCGCCTCGGTGCTGGAGCGCAGCGTGCTGGACGAACTGTTTGACATTGCCGGTGAGGAAATCAACGCCATCATCGACGTGTTCCTGGAAGAAACCCCGCAGCTGGTAAGAGACCTGCAGGAAGCTGCGGTAATGCCCGACCTGCTGCGGCTGGGGCAGCTGGCGCACAGCCTCAAATCCTCCAGCGCCAATGTCGGCGTACTGGCCCTGTCCGAAGCCGCTCGCCGGCTTGAGCACGGCGCACGCACCGGCACCCTGGAGCGACCAACAGTGATGGTGGCCTTGATAGTGGCCGAGTTCGGGCGTGCGCGGCTGGCGCTGACCGACTATCAAGCCAGTCAGCGCGGGCAGGCCCCGGCCGCGTACTGATCGCGCTGCTGCGCGATCAGTCTTCCAGCTTGGTGAGCAGGTAGTTCGGCTCGCCGATGCGCGCGATCAGATCGAGCTGGGTTTCCAGCCAATCGATGTGCTCTTCCTCCGAATCGAGGATCTTCACGAACAGCTCGCGGCTGACGTAATCGCTGGTCGATTCGGCATAGGCCACGGCGTCGCGCAGCACCGCCGCCGCTTCGTTCTCCAGCGCCAGATCGCACTTGAGGATTTCGGTGGGGTTTTCGCCGATGCGCAGCTTGCCCAGCGCCTGGAAGTTGGGCAGGCCTTCAAGGAACAGAATGCGATCGGAAAGCACATCGGCGTGCTTCATCTCGTCGATCGATTCCTTGTATTCGTGTTCGGCCAGCTCGTTCAAACCCCAGTTCTTCAGCATCTTGGCGTGCAGGAAGTACTGGTTGATGGCGGTCAACTCGTTGTAGAGGACCTTGTTGAGAAATTCGATGACCTTGGCGTCGCCTTTCATGGCGCTGACTCCGACTATTGGAACCAGCGCACTTTACCGTTTGCCGGCAGACAATGAAGGAACGCGAATCGTGATCATTAGCCAGCGCTGTTGGCGCTGGCGGCAAGGCCGGCTCAGGCCGCCCGCAGCAATGGCAGGGGCAGTTCGCGGCTGGCGCGTGCCTGCTCCAGCAGGCCGGCGGCCATGTCCAGGCAGGACCCGCAATTGGAGCCGCAACCGGTACGCATGGTCAGCTCGGACACGCTGTCGCAGCCGGCAAGCGCGGCTTCACGGATCTGATGATCGGTAACCCCAGTGCAGATGCAAACGTACACGGCTTGACGCCCCTGAACCCGGCACGTATCGGCCGTGTCAGCATTCAATCGCAAATGCGAATGGTTGTCAATTTCGGGCGTTAATCATTATTAATCTTCTTGCCGCGCCACACGCCAGGCCGCCGCGGTCGCTTGCGCGGGCGCTCATGGCCGGCACTGCTGCCAGGCATCCACGCCTCCTGTGCGGCCGCTGGCATCGCCTGCACGCCCTGCCCGGCGATACCCCGCGCCAACGGCGCCAGGTGGCGCAGGGCGCGTGCATAGACGCCACGCTTGAAGATCACCACATGTTCCACCGGGTACCAGAAGTCCACCCAACGCCAGTGATCGAACTCCGGCGTATCGGTTTCATCCAGACGCACATGCGCCTCGTCACCGGTCAGGCGCAGCAGGAACCAGACCTGCTTCTGGCCGATGCAGACCTGTTTTTCGGTGTGCCGGATGGCCCGCGTAGGCAGGCGGTAGCGAAGCCAACCGGGGGTCGCCCCCAGGACTTCAACGTGTTCAGGCAGCAGGCCGGTTTCTTCCTGCAATTCGCGATACATGGCCTCGACCGGGGTTTCGTCGGTATTCATGCCACCTTGCGGGAACTGCCAGCCATCCCGGCGCACACGTCGTGCCCAGAACACCTGCCCGTCTTCCCGCATCAGCACAATGCCGACGTTCGGTCGATAGCCGTCCGGATCGATCACGATGCGGACTCCTAAAATTTCTACTGTCGACGACTCTGCCATGGCTGCTGTCATGCCACAAGCAAAGAAAAACCTGTTGACAAAATGGTGCGACACCACCAGAATTACCGGCTCCCAAGGCTATGTAGCTCAGCCGGTTAGAGCACAGCACTCATAATGCTGGGGTCGGTGGTTCGAGTCCACCTATAGCCACCATGGGACGCAGGTTTGACCTGCACTACAGCCCCGTCGCCAAGCGGTAAGGCATCTGACTCTGACTCAGACATTCGGAGGTTCGAATCCTTCCGGGGCTGCCAGACACAAAAGGGCCTGATCGAAAGATCAGGCCCTTTCTGTTTCATCCCGCTACACCCAGGCCAACCCACCGGCCAGATGTGCGATAATTGCCACACACAATAGCCCCGTCGCCAAGCGGTAAGGCATCTGACTCTGACTCAGACATTCGGAGGTTCGAATCCTTCCGGGGCTGCCATATTGAAAAAGACCTGATCGCGAGATCGGGTCTTTTTTTTGTCTGGCGTTCCGGTACTGGAGAGGCCAGCGGCGCGCCGAATCAAAACCGCCCAGCCAACCCCAAAACGACAAAAGCCCGGCCGAAGCCGGGCTTTTGCTTTCCCAGTGGGATTCCGAAGAATCCCACCCCGAAGCGATTAACGCTTGGAGAACTGGGTGGCGCGACGTGCCTTGTGCAGGCCGACCTTCTTACGCTCGACTTCACGAGCGTCACGGGTCATGAAGCCAGCCTTGCGCAGCTCGGACTTCAGGGTTTCGTCGTACTCGACCAGCGCACGGGCGATGCCCAGACGGATCGCACCGGCCTGGCCGGTGGTGCCGCCGCCGGCAGCAGTGACAAGAATGTCAAAGCTCTCGGTGTTCTGGGTCAGTTCCAGCGGCTGACGCACGATCATGCGTGCGGTCTCACGGCCAAAGAACTCGTCCAGCGGACGGCCATTGACGGTGATGTTGCCAGTGCCCTTGCGCAGGAACACGCGAGCGGTGGAGGACTTGCGGCGGCCAGTGCCGTAGTTTTGAGTGATAGCCATGATTAGATATCCAGAACCTGCGGCTGCTGTGCTGCGTGCGGATGCTCAGTGCCGGCGTAGACTTTGAGCTTGCGGTACATCTGACGGCCCAGCGTGCCCTTCGGCAGCATGCCCTTGACGGCGTGCTCGATCACGCGCTCCGGGTGACGCTCAAGCGCCTGCTCCAGAGTTTCGGTCTTCAGGTTACCGATGTAACCGGTGAAGCGATGGTACTTCTTGTCCTTCAGCTTCTTGCCGGTAACAGTAATTTTGTCGGCATTGATGACGACCAGGTAATCACCGGTGTCAACGTGCGGGGTGTAAACCGGCTTGTGCTTGCCACGCAGGCGGCGAGCCAGCTCGGTGGAAAGACGACCCAGCGTCTTGCCGGCGGCGTCAACGAGGTACCAGTCGCGCTGGACGGTCTCGTTCTTTGCAGTGAAAGTGCTCATAAAGAACTCAGGTAGGTCGGGCTGATTGCGGCGAGATGAACCACCGGAACTTTGCCACGCGTTGTGAAGGTGAAACAGAAGAGGCGGGATTGTACTGGCCGCAGGCCCCCGGCGCAAGCCGCGCCCCTGAACGGCCACCTGCCCGTGGCTTGGCAGGTCAAGGGCCAGCGGCGAGAATCGCCACATACCCCACAGCACTGCCCGCCATGATCACCGCCCGCGTACACACGCCACTGGACCACCTGCTGACCGAAGCCCAGCGCGCCCTGGATACGGTGTTCGGCAATCCGCCGGCCGCCCGCCCCAACCCGGCTGGCGACACCCCCGAGGTGGTACTGGAGCCGGCCGAGGTCCGTCATGCCGCCGGCCTGATGCGCATCAACCACGTCGGCGAGGTCTGCGCGCAGGGCCTGTATTTCGGCCAGGCAGCGGTCGCCCGCGACCCGGCCACGCGCGCGCACCTGCTCGAAGCGGCGCAGGAAGAGACCGACCACCTGAGCTGGTGCGCGGACCGCCTGCGCGAACTGGACAGCCGCCCCAGCCTGTTCAACCCGCTCTGGTATGCCGGCAGCTACACCATCGGCACCTTGGCCGGCCTGCGCGGCGATGGCTGGAACCTGGGCTTCGTGGTGGAGACCGAGCGCCAGGTGGAAGCCCACCTGGACGAGCACCTGGAAACCCTGCCAGCGGCCGATCAGCGCAGCCGCGAGATCCTCAAGGTGATGAAGATCGACGAAGCACGCCACGCAGAACACGCCGAACATGCGGGCGCGCGCAAGCTGCCCTTCCCGATCCCATCGGTGATGGCGCTGGCCTCCAAGGCAATGAAGGCCGTGGCGTCCCGGATGTCGCGCCGAGCCCTGCGCGGCTGGGGCCTTACCTGTTGCGCCGAGCCATGCTCGCCGGTGGCTTTACCGGGAAAGCTGCTGCCGAGATTGGCTCGGCACTACATGGCCACGGTTTCTGCATAAGGCCCTGCCGAGCATGGCTCGGCACTACATGGTCAGGGCTTCTGCATAGGGCCCTTGCCGAGTATGGCTCGGCACTACTAGCTGACCATTTTCAGGCCGATCACACCGGTCACGATCAGGCCGATGCACAGCAGGCGCGGCCAGCTGGCGCTGTCACCGAACAGGATCACGCCCGCGATCGCCACGCCCACGGCGCCAATCCCGGTCCAGATCGCATAGCCGGTACCCACCGGTATCGTGCGCAGCGCCTGGGTCAGCAGCCATAGGCTGATGCCGGCAAACACCACGGTGAACACACTCGGCCAGAGCCGGGTAAAGCCTTCGCTGAACTTCAGGCCCAGCGCAAATCCAATCTCGAACAGGCCCGCAAGCAGCAGGTAAATCCAGGGCATCGCCAACTTCCTTTACAAAAAAAAAGACGGCGGCCCGGTGAATTCACACCGGGCCGCCGTCGGCAAACGTCTGCATCAGATGCAGGGCGGGCCGTCCCGCCTGTTTTTGCGCAGACCGGCACGCCGGCCTGCGCGGTTTTGCTTACTCGGCCAGGTTGCGGCCGTGGAACAGCTCTTCGATCTCGCGGCGCAACAGTGCCTCGATCTTCATGCGTTCCTTGAAGGACAAGTTCTTTGCCTTCTCTTCGAACAGGTACTTGTCCAGGTCAAAGTCCTGCAGGTGCATCTTCGTGTGGAAGATATTTTCCTGATAGACATTGACGTCGAACATCTCGTAACGCGACTTGATGTTCTTGGCCAGGAAGTTCTGGATCGAGTTGATCTTGTGATCGATGTAGTGCTTCTTGCCCTTTACGTCACGGGTGAAGCCACGCACGCGGTAATCCATGATCACGATGTCTGATTCCAGACTCTCGATCAGGTAGTTCAGCGCCTTCAACGGCGAAATCACGCCACAGGTAGCCACGTCGATATCGGCGCGGAAGGTTGCAATACCTTCCTGCGGGTGCGTTTCCGGATAGGTGTGCACGGTGATGTGCGACTTGTCCATGTGCGCGACCACGGCATCGGAGATCAACTCCTTGCCGGCCTGCTTCTTGTCGATCACCGGTTCCTCGGAAATGAGAATTGTGACCGAGGCACCCTGTGGGTCGTAATCCTGACGCGCAATGTTCAGGATGTTCGCACCGATGATTTCAGCTACATCGGTGAGGATCTGCGTGAGTCGATCGGCGTTGTATTCCTCGTCGATGTACTCGATATAACGCTGGCGCTCTTCTTCAGTACGCGCATAGCAGACGTCATAAATGTTGAAGCTCAAGGCCTTGGTGAGGTTGTTGAATCCTTGCAACCTCAGGCGAGGCAACGGCTTGACCACGGCGGTCGATCCTGTAGATGGTGGGAAAGGCGGAAGTATGGGGCAAAGTTCCTCCCTGTGATACTTGCACCGTGATGCCCGTTTGCCCCTTATGCTCAGCGTCGTTAAGCTTGCCCATTAAGCAAGTTCATCCAAACTGTGAACGCCATCATGAGCCAAGGTAACGCCAACACCGTGTCCAACGTGCGTCTTGCCTCCAGCCCGCTGGCGCTGGACATCGCTACCATCGACCGATTCCTGGCCCACAGCCACCGTCGCCGCTACCCGGCGCGCACCGATGTGTTCCGTCCGGGTGACCCTGCAGGAACCATGTATTACGTGATCAGCGGCTCGGTCAGCATCATTGCCGAGGAGGACGACGACCGTGAATTGGTCCTGGGCTACTTCGGCGCCGGGGAGTTCGTCGGCGAAATGGGCCTGTTCATAGAGTCGGACAAGCGCGAAGTCATCCTCCGCACCCGCACCCCCTGCGAACTGGCGGAGATCAGCTACGAAAGGCTGCACCAGCTGTTTCTGGGCCCACTGTCAGTGGATGCGCCCAAGCTGCTGTACGCCATTGGCTCGCAGATTTCCCGCCGCCTGCTGCACACCAGCCGCAAGGCCAGCCGCCTGGCCTTCCTGGACGTGACCGACCGCATCGTGCGCACCCTGCACGATCTGTCCAAGGAACCGGAGTCGATGAGCCACCCCCAGGGCACCCAGCTGCGCGTCTCGCGCCAGGAAATCGCCCGTCTGGTGGGGTGTTCGCGGGAAATGGCCGGCCGCGTATTGAAGAAGCTGCAGGCCGACGGGCTGCTGCATGCCCGCGGCAAGACCGTCGTGCTGTACGGGACGCGCTGACCGGCGCTGATCCGTATTCACGTAGCAAGCCCGCGGGTTTGCGGCCCGCTGTGCGGCGCCGCAGACCGTGTGGCCACAAACAGGCGCGTAGCAACGCGCCTGACCGGGCCGGCGCCTCGAAACTGTTGAGGCACGGCCCCAGCGCATCAGCCTTCAAGGCCCCGCGCCTGACCTCGCCCCCTTTGCCAAAGGGGGCTATGGCCTGATTTACCTCGGGACAGCCCGCTGCCATGCAGCCCGGGCAAGCACCGCGCACCCGGGGCTTTGACGCATTGGTGGGCACAGCCGCCCACCGATGGCGCTTTCGCAAACTTCCCAGTGGCAGTGCGTTTACCGGGACTACAAGGGAGCGCCCTGTTCACCTGACTCGAAAAAGCGTGTTGCCGCGGCGCGCCGGCTACGGCACCGGGGCTCTGTACCCGTCATTTGGCGAACACCACGTGAGTGATTCCACCGACATCCGTTCACAGCATCCCCCTGTTGCGCAAAACAAGACACGGCCATTTGCTGCAGAAAATGACGCCTTCAAACTGTGAACTCTGTCGTCGGCCAAAATCTCAACACGTCCTGCGAATTGATCGATTTTCAGGATCTGTGTGGGTCCGCCGCTTCAGCCCCTTAAAAGCACGATGATTGAGGATATAGCGGCAACTTAGCTGCTGTTTGGCGCTGATTCGCGTAAGGAATCAACTCAATTCATTACTTGCCGATGTAGCTTTCCTTGACCTGCCCTGCCCCGGACCGCAGGCTTGGGGAATGGAATTTGGCAGCGAATTTTACTGGTTCATCCTGATCGGCCTGGGCGCGCAGCTGGTGGACGGCGCTTTGGGCATGGCGTTCGGGCTGATTTCGTCCTCGGTCCTGCTGAGCATGGGGCTGCCGCCAGCGGCGGTCAGCGCCAGCATCCATACCGCCGAGGTGTTCACCACGGGCGCGTCCGGGGTCTCGCACCTGGTCGCCGGCAACGTCGACAAGCGCCTGTTCTTAAGGCTGGCGATACCTGGCGCCGTTGGCGGTGCGATCGGTGCCTATGTACTGACCCAGCTACCCGGTGACGTGGTGCGCCCCTTCATCTACCTCTACCTGCTGGTGCTGGCGATCTTCATCCTGGCGCGCGCGGCGGGCAAGTTCATGGCCACGCAGGAAGTGAAGCGGGTGCCGGTACTGGGCTTCTTCGCCGGCCTGCTGGACGCCACCGGCGGCGGTGGCTGGGGGCCGGTGGCCACTTCCACCCTGCTGGCCCGTGGCGGCCAGGCACGCACCACCATCGGCTCGGTCAACGCCGCCGAGTTCGTCGTGACCTTGTCGATCTCGGCCACCTTCCTGTTGTCGATGGGCCTGCAGCACCTGTCCATCGTCGCCGGCCTGCTGGTCGGCGGGATGATGGCCGCGCCGGTGGCGGCCCTGCTGGTGAAGCGGGTCAAGGAGCGCTGGGTGCTGATCGCCGTCGGCGTGCTGGTGCTGTCGATCAGCCTGTTCCAGATCGGCATGGCGGTGGTGAAGCTGCGCGGGGCTTGAGGCGCTTGAGGCGATCTTGCTCTTAATAGCCCCTCTCCCGTTCACGGGGTGAGGCGTAGCTTGCGAACCACAGGTTCGCTGCCCGTCGAACGACCTTGCGCCAGCGCAAGGGCCGGGGCGCATAGCGGGGGTTGGGGGTGAGGGCAGCTTTTGCCTTGAAGCCTTAAAAGCTCCCCTCATCCGCCCTGCGGGCACCTTCTCCCGCATGCGGGAGAAGGGAGATTCCCACATGCCTGCAATCTGATAGCCCCTCTCCCGTTTAGGGGAGAGGGGTTGGGGTGAGGGCGCTTTTAAGCTCCAAAAGCTCCCCTCATCCGCCCTTCAGGCACCTTCTCCCGTAAACGGGAGAAGGGATGTCGGCTCCGGTGGGCTCTGCAGGTGCGTCAAGAGCGCCCTCATCCGCCCTACGGGCACCTTCTCCCGCAAGCGGGAGAAGGGATGTCGGCTCCGACTGGATCGTTGCCTGCTCCGCTTTGGATTACTTGGGCAGCGGCTCGCCGCCGCGCCCCGGGCAACCCCAGTTGAGGATCGGGGTGCCGGCCGGCAATACCTTGCCGAAGTAGGCCACGCGCGAATGCTTGGGGTTCACCACCACCGGCGCCTTGGCGGCTTGCAGCAACGGCAGGTCGGCGGTGCTGTCGGAATAGGCGATGGCGATGTCACCGTAGCCGCGTTCGCGCAGCATGCGCATCTTCTCTTCGTTGTGGCAGTGGCGGGTGGCGCCCATCGCGCCCAGACGCGGGCCTACTTCACTGCCGATCACCGGCACGCCCTGCTCGGCCACGAACGCCAGGATCGCGCGGGCCAGTTCCGGCGGCGCGCCAGTGGCCACGATCACCCGGTCCCCGGCACGCCGGTGCGCGGCAAATACCTGCAGGGCATGCGGCAGCAGATGCTGGCGGATCTGCGGCTCGTGCCTGAGCACGTACTGGTCGATCACCTTGTTGAACTCACGCGCCTGATGCAAGCCGAAGGTGGCGATCCAGACATAACCGGAAATACCGAAACGGCGCGTCGGCAGCAGCGCGACCAGCGGCCCCAGCAACGGCGTGGCGAGGATGGCCGCCAGCAACCGCAGCGGATTGCGCTTGATCAGCCAGGCGAACAGGTGGCTGCCGGAATCACCGTCATACAACGTGTGATCGAAGTCGAAGACGACCAGCTGCGCGTCGTCGCGGGGGGGCGGATAGGGCTCAGTCATGCGGGGAAGAATAGCTGACGCAGGCCCTCACCCGGCTCTTCAACGCGCATGAAGGTCTCACCCACCAGGAAGGCGTTGACGCCCGCATCGCGCATGATCTTGACGTCGGCCGGGCCCATGATGCCGCTCTCGGTAACCAGCAGGCGGTCACGCGGTACCGCGTCCTTCATCGACAAGGTGTTGTCCAGCGACACCTCGAAGGTGCGCAGGTTGCGGTTGTTGATGCCGACCAGCGGCACCGGCACCTGGATGGCGCGTTCCAGTTCGTCGATGTCGTGCACTTCCACCAGCACGTCCATGTCCAGTTGCATGGCCAGGTCGGACAGCTCGGCCAGCTGCCGGTCGTCCAACGCCGAGACGATCAGCAGGATGCAATCGGCGCCGAGTACGCGCGCCTCGACCACCTGGTACGGATCGATGACGAAATCCTTGCGCAGCACCGGCAATGTGCACGCCTCGCGCGCCTGCCGCAGGTACAGGTCGGCGCCCTGGAAGAAATCCACATCGGTCAGCACCGACAGGCAGCTGGCACCGCCCAGCTCGTAGCTCACCGCGATATCAGCCGGATGGAAGTCCGGGCGGATCACACCCTTGGACGGGCTGGCCTTCTTGACCTCGGCGATCACCGCCGGGTCGCCGTTGGCGATGGCCGCATTCAGCGCATTGGCGAAGCCGCGCACCGGTGAGGCGTCGGCCACGCGCGCCCGCAACTCGGCCAGCGGCACGCGGCTGCGGCGCTCGGCTACCTCCTGCACTTTGCGGGCGAGGATGGTGTTGAGGATGTCGCTCATGGATCTGCTTCCTGGAAGACGGGCGCTGCTGACGCGGTTGATCGGGTGACTACTGGGCAATTATCAGGGATTGCCGGCCAGACTGCGGCTGGTGGCAACGTACTGCTGCATGCGCGCGCGGGCGCTGCCATCGGCAATCACCGCGCGGGCACGGGCCAAGCCGTCGGCGATGCTGTCGGCGACGCCGGCCACATACAGCGCGGCGCCGGCGTTGAGCGCGACGATATCGTTGGCCGGGCCCGGCTGGTTGTCCAGCACCGCGCGCAGCATGGCGATGGATTCCTCAGGATTCTCAACCTTCAGGTTGCGGCTGGCCGACATGGCGATGCCGAAATCCTCCGGATGAATCTCGTATTCGCGCACCTTGCCATCGCGCAGCTCACCGACCAGGGTGCCCGCGCCCAGCGAAATCTCGTCCATGTTGTCGCGGCCCCACACCACCAGCGCACGCTCGGCGCCCAGCTCGCGCAGCACACGCGCCTGGATACCGACCAGATCCGGGTGGAACACGCCCATCAGGATGTTAGTGGCGCCCACCGGATTGGTCAGCGGACCGAGGATGTTGAAGATGGTGCGCACGCCCATTTCGCGGCGTACCGGCGCGACAACTTTCATCGCCGGGTGGTGCATGGGCGCGAACATGAAGCCGATGCCGGTCTGCTCGATGGCCTGCGCCACCTGTTCCGGCTGCAGCTCGATAACCGCACCCAGCGCTTCCACCGCGTCGGCACTGCCAGACTTGGACGACACACTGCGGTTGCCATGCTTGGCCACTTTGGCGCCAGCCGCAGCCACCACGAACATCGAGCAGGTGGAGATGTTGAAAGTATGCGAGCCATCACCACCGGTGCCGACGATATCGACCAGATGGGTCTTGTCGGCCACCTGCACCGGCAGCGCGAATTCGCGCATCACCGTCGCCGCGCCGGCAATCTCGCCCACGGTTTCCTTCTTGACCCGCAGGCCGGTGAGGATGGCCGAGGTCATGGTCGGCGAGATTTCGCCGCGCATGATCTGCCGCATCAGATCGACCATCTCGTCGAAGAAGATCTCGCGGTGCTCGATGGTGCGTTGCAGGGCTTCCTGCGCAGTGATGGTCATGACAACTCCAGAAATCAGGAAATAACGATGTAATCGCTTTGGCTGTGGATGCCAGCGTGCGCGCCGCCGCGCAGCTGCACGTGCAGGCCACCGATCGGCCCGACCGGCAGGCAGCTGTCCACTTCCAGCAGCGCATCGCGGTGCGGCATGATCCACTGCGCTTGCGCCTGTGCCAGCGCCTTGCGCTTGGCCTCGGCGACATCGGCAGCGACCACCAGCAGGTAGCTGTGGGCCTCGCCGAATTCGCCTTCGACGTAGCCGCCGAGATTGACGAAATACAGCGCCGGTGCACCGGCAGCGGGCGCGTCCTGTGACAGGCGCACCTGCCAGTCCTCGACGCCATCCACCGTCATCCACGAATCCAGATGCAGGCCGGCAGCCTCGCCGAACCATTGCTGGCGCAGCTGCGGATAGGTCTGTTCGATCGTGGGGCCGATGGCGAACACCACGTCATGCACTTCGGTGTTGGCACGCGCATGGCGGCCGCCGAGCATCACCACGAATAGACGGAAATCTTCCAGGCTCATGCCGTCGGCCTCGCACTCAGTGCCAGGCGCAGGCCAAAGCCAATGAAAAGCACGCCGGCCAACTTGTCCAGCCATTGCAGGCCACGCGCGGCCCAGCGGCTGCTGCGCACACGGTCGGCAGCCAGCACGTAAGCGGCATTGATCGGCAGCGCATTCACCATGAAGATCAAACCCAGCAGCGCGAACGCCAACGGCTTGTTCTGCACGGAAGGTGCGATGAACTGCGGCAAGAACGCAAGAAAGAACAGCACCACTTTCGGGTTCAGCACATTGGTCAGGAAGCCACCGGCAAACACCTGCCAGAACGAGCCGGCGCTGCCACTACTGGCCGCGATATCGGCCTGCAAGGTGGAGTCGCCGGTGTTGCGCAGCAGGCGCACGCCTACCCACAACAGATAGGCCGCGCCGATCCACTTGATCATCGTGAACAGCATGGCCGATGTCGCCAGCAACATGCCCAGGCCAAACGAGGCCAGCGCCACATGCACCAGGCAACCTGCGTTGATGCCGGCAATGGCGGCAAACCCCGCGCGGCGGCCGCCGCGCAGCGAGCGGCTGATGATGTACAGCACATCCGGGCCCGGCGTCAGGTTCAACAACCAGCCGGCCAGCATGAACAGCAGCAGCTGGCTGGGTTCGATCAACATGTGCGGTCCAGGAAGTTCTTCATCAGCGCGTGACCATGCTGGGTGAGGATGGACTCGGGATGGAACTGCACGCCCTCGACCGGATACTCGCGGTGGCGCAGGCCCATGATCTCTTCCATGGAACCGTCCGGGTTTTCGGTCCAGGCGGTGATTTCCAGTACCGACGGCAGCGTGTTCTTGTCCACCACCAGCGAGTGGTAACGGGTGGCCTCGTAGCGGTCCGGCAGGCCGGCAAACACGCCCTTGCCTTCATGGCGGATCGGCGAAGTCTTGCCGTGCATGATGTTGCTGGCGCGGATCACATCACCGCCATAAACCTGGCCGATTCCCTGGTGGCCCAGGCACACGCCGAACACCGGAATCGTCGGGCCCAGCTGGCGGATAACCTCCAGTGACACACCGGCTTCGTTCGGCGTTTTCGGGCCGGGCGATACCACGATGTGCGAAGGCTGCAGCGCGGCGATTTCAGCAACGCTCATCGCGTCATTGCGCACCACCTTCACTTCGGCACCCAGCATCTGCAGGTATTGCACGAGGTTGAAGGTGAAGCTGTCGTAGTTGTCGATCATCAACAGCATGGTCAGGAACTCATTGGGCGATCAGGAAGATCGCGTAGACGTTTTCGGAAAGAGTGATGCTGCCGGCTTCCAGCGATTCGGCGAGGCCATCAGCTGCGCGTGCATTTGCCTGGATGTCGGTGGGGGGCGCAGGTGGACCCGGAAGGCCGCCGGACCCGTGCGACCCCGGCCATGTCCCCGCTTGAACGCCGTAAGCGAAATTCGGAGCGACCTCGGAAATCGTGTACAGCCCACCCAGGCGCACGCCATAGGAATCAGCCAGTTTCTGGGCCGTATCACGGGTTTGTTGCGCGGCTTGGCGCTTCAACTCGGCGCGCACTGCGGCCTCATCCTTGTAGCTGGTGGTGATACCCGACACCTGCAGTTCTTCGCTGGTTTTCAAATTGCCGAGCAGGCGACGCACCTCGTCCAACGAAGTGAACTGAGCGGACAAGGAGCGCTCGACCTTGGTGCCGGAAAAAACTCGCGCGTTGTTCTCGTACTTGTACTCGGGAGCGATACTAAGCGCGGACGCCTGCACACTGTCGCGCAAGGCGTGCTGCGCCTTGAATGCGGCCAGTATCTGCACCGCATTGGCTTGCGCGCGATCGCGCGCAGCGGCGGGATCCTTGTCAATCGAGCGCAGAGTCACATTGATGCCGAATTGATCCGGCACAACTTCCCGCTGCGCCTGACCTTTCACCAGCAGATGTGGCTGCGACGGAAGGCTGTTGGCCTGCCCCCATGCCTGCGGAGCGACAGCCAGCAACAACGATGACCACAGCAACATGTTCGACAGCTTCATGCGGCACTCCTTGTCAGGGTGAAAAGAACAACGGTGAGATCACTACGGTGCAGTCGGGGGCCAGTTACAGCCCCTTCGCCGCCTGCGCCACCGCACGGAACAGCGCGCGGCCCTTGTTCATGGTTTCCTGCCATTCGGCATCCGGATCAGAGTCGTAAACCACGCCGCCGCCGGCCTGCACGTACAGGTAACCGTCCTGGATCACCGCCGTGCGGATGGCGATGGCGGTATCGGCATCGCCGTTCCAACCGATGTAACCGACCGCGCCGGAATAGACGTTGCGCTTGACCGGCTCCAGCTCGCGGATGATTTCCAGCGCACGGATTTTCGGTGCACCGCTGACGGTGCCGGCCGGGAAGGTCGCGCGCATCACGTCGCTATAGCTCAGCCCAGCCTTCAAGGTGCCGGTGACTTCGCTGACGATATGCATGACATGGCTGTAACGCTCGATCACGAACTGCTCGCCAACCTTGACCGAGCCCGGTTCAGCGACACGGCCGACATCGTTGCGGCCAAGATCAATGAGCATCACGTGCTCGGCGCGCTCCTTGGGATCGGCCAGCAATTCGACTTCCAGCGCCTTGTCCAGCTCCGGCGTAGCACCGCGCGGGCGGGTACCGGCGATGGGGCGCACGGTGACGATGCCATCGCGCAGCCGCGCCAGGATTTCCGGCGAGGAGCCGACCACCTGGGTGCCGCCGACATCGATGAAATACATGTACGGCGACGGGTTCAACGCACGCAGCGCGCGGTACACATCGATAGGCCGCGCACGGAACGGCACGCGCAAGCGCTGGCTCGGGACTACTTGGAAGATGTCGCCGGCACGCACGTATTCCTGCGCCTTGCGCACCACCGCGTGGTATTCCTCGCGGGTGAACGAGGATTGGAAATCCTGCTCGTCGATGGCATCGGATACCTGCGACTGCGGGTAACCGGCACCGCCCTGGCGCAGGCGATGGGCCAGCTCATCGAGGCGACGGTTGGCGCGTGCCCAGGCCTGCGGCTGCGCCGGATCGGCGTGCACGATCAGGTAAAGACGGCCCTTGAGGTTGTCGAATACTGCCAGCTCTTCGGACAGCATCAGCAGGATGTCGGGCGTGCCCAGTTCGTCAGGCTTGTCGCCCGCGCCCAGGTGCGGCTCGATGTACTGGATGCACTCGAAACCGAACCAGCCGACCAGGCCACCGGTAAAGCCCGGCAGGCCGTCCAGCTGCGGCACCGAGTACTGCTTGCGCAGCACTTCCACCTCGGCCAGCGGATCGGCCACTTCGCGGCGCTCGACCACTTCGCCCAGCTCGCTGACTTCCAACGTATGCCCGCGGAAGCTGTAGATGCGACGTGCCGGCATGCCGATGATGGAATAACGCCCGAAGCGTTCGCCGCCTTCGACCGATTCAAACAGGTAGGTATACGGGCCGTCGGCGAGCTTCAGATAGACCGAAAGCGGCGTGTCCAGGTCGGACAGCACTTCGCGGACGACGGGTACGAAATTATGCGGGTGTGCGGCGTGGCCTTCAGCGGCCAGCTGCTGGAACTGCTCTTGCGTGATCAAGACGGCTTTCCTTCCGGGAATCGACGGTGGCGGTACGGACGACGGCAACGGGCCACCATCGCCACCAGCGGCGAGCGGAAGAAAGGGAACGCTTGGTCGTCAAATTGAACACCCTGCAACTCTACCGCAAGAAGGCGCCCGTGTGCATCTGCAACATGGGCAGATGCTTGCAGCAGCAACGATTCAAGCGCCCAGCAAGGGGGTGTGCGCCGGCAGATGCAGGCGCACCCGGCCCACCACGCACTGTATGTGGAAGCGCCGTGCCTGCAGCGGCTCGCCGTCCAGATTCAGCGTCAGCGGCTGCTCCGCCTCGATCCATACCTCGCGCAGCCGCGCGCGTTCAGCCACCTCCTCCAGTGCGGCGTGCTTGCCTTCGCTGAACAAGGTACCCAGGGTCGACATGACTTCACCGGACAGTTCCGGCACCACGGTGAGGTCCAGTAGGCCGTCATCAAGCAGGGCGTCCGGACACAGCTGCTGGCCGCCGCCGGCCTGCCGACCATTGCCGACACCCAACGCGATGAAATCGCCCTGCCAGTCGAAGCCTTCGCCATGGATATGCGCCTGGATCGGCTCGATCCGGCCCAGCTTGGCCACGCCGGTGATGACATAGGCCAGGCCGCCAAGCATTTTCTTCAAGCCATCGTTGGTTTCGACGGTGACTTCGGTACCGAAACCGCCGCTGGCCAGGTTGGCGCACCAGTGCACCTTGCCGTCGCCGTCAACGCGCAGCAGATCGATCAGCCGCGCCGGCGCCTGGCTTGGCAGTTGCAAGGCTGCCAGCGGCTCGATCGGAATACCGGCTGCGGTGGCGAAGTCGTTGGCGGTGCCCAGCGGCAACAAGGCCAGCGCCGGCAGCTGCGCTGCATCCTGGCCGGTATGCGCGAGGGCCTCGGCCACTTCGCTCAAGGTGCCATCACCGCCACCGGCGATCACCACCGGTGCAAGCGCGGCGATGGCTTCGCGCACGTAGCGTTCGGCATCACCCGTTTCCCAGGTCACCCGCACCTGCAAGCCCTGCCCTTGTGCACGCAGCTGCGCGACCGCTTCACGCACGGCATCGTCACCGGCGGATTTACCATTGAGGATCAGGTACCAAGGCGCTGCTTGCATGCGGTTCTCCATTGAAGGCGCTCAGCCTAGCAAGCGGCTCACTGCAGGCAGATGAATGTCACACCCTTGTCATGAGGCATCCGGAGAATGAAAGGCCATAGCAAGGAAGACGGATGGAGGCAGGATCAGCCTCCCACAGCATTCCCCGGCCGCAACGGTAACGTTGCGGCTTTTTTTTGCTTCACCTGTAGAGCCGAGCCAAGCTCGGCTGGAGCATTGCCGGCAGAGCCTCTGCCGAGCATGGCTCGGCACTACCTCATTCGCCTTTGGCGAATTTCTCCAATGCATCGCCTTGCAGGCGATACACCGTCCATTCGTCCTGCGCTACTGCACCGGCCGCTTTGTAGAAATCAATGGCCGGTGTATTCCAATCCAACACCGACCACTCAAACCGCCCACAGCCCTGCTCCACCGCCAGCTTGGCGATGTGCTGCAGCAAGGCCTTGCCAGCACCGCTGCCACGCGCCTCGGGGCTGACGTACAGATCTTCCAGGTAGATGCCGTTGCGGCCCAGCCAGGTCGAATAATTGTAGAAAAACACCGCATAACCGATGGCCTGGCCATCGCGTTCGCAGATCAGCGCCTGCGCCTTGGCATCGGCGCCGAACAGGCTGGCACGGATGCCGGCCTCATCGGTCTGCACGGAAGATTCAGCCTTCTCATAGATGGCCAGTTCGCGGATGAAGTGCAGGATCAGGCCTGCGTCATCGGCAACTGCCGGACGAATCTGCACTTCAGCCGCGCGCATTACTCAGCCCCGTGCCGCAGCGACATTGCCGCGCATCCTGGCAATCATCGCGGCGTAGTCGGGTGCGTTGAAGATGGCCGAACCGGCGACGAAAGCATCCGCACCTGCGGCAGCGATCTCACCGATGTTGTCGGCCTTTACACCGCCGTCCACTTCCAGCATCACCGGCTTGCCGAGCTTGTCGATCATCGCCCGCACTGCACGCAGCTTGTCCAGCGTGGACGGGATGAATGCCTGGCCGCCGAAGCCCGGGTTGACCGACATCAGCAGCACCAGGTCCAGGTCTTCCAGCACCCAGTCCAGCACCTCGACCGGGGTGGCCGGGTTCAGCACCAGGCCGGCCTTGCAGCCGTGCGACTTGATCAGCTGGATGGTGCGGTGGACGTGGCGGCTGGCTTCCGGGTGGAAGCTGATGATGCTGGCACCGGCCTCGGCGAAGTCCGGCACGATGCGGTCCACCGGCTCTACCATCAGGTGCACGTCGATCGGCGCAGTCACGCCGTGCTTGCGCAGCGCCTGGCAGACCATCGGGCCGATGGTCAGGTTGGGCACGTAATGGTTGTCCATCACGTCGAAATGGACCCAGTCGGCACCGGCCGCCAGGACGTTGTCGACCTCTTCGCCAAGCTTGGCGAAATTGGCCGAAAGAATGGACGGGGCAATGATGCAGTTGGACATGACGGAGCCTTTCAGCGCTTGCGCAGGGATTTGATGCGGTCGTAGGCGGCGTTGATCTGCCGGGCCTTCTTCTCGGCCTGGGCGCGCAGTTCAGGCGCGGCGCCGGCCACTTTGTCGGGGTGGTACTGGGACATCAGGCGGCGGTACGCCAGGTCGATTTCCGCATCGGTGGCCTCACGGGTGACCCCCAGTTCACGGTAGGGCAGGTCCTTGCCCAGCTTGAACCAGTCGCTGTCGAAGGCGTGCCCGAGCAGCAGACCAATAATCCCGCCAAACAAGGGGTTGGGCCTGAAAAGCAGGGCCCCGGCGATGAAGCCGAACAGTTTTCCGTACCAGCGCATGAGTGAGTGAATGGCCTGAGGACAATCAAGACGTGCATTTTATGCCACAGCGGCCCGATCCGGCCGTACACTAGGCCGCCCGCCGACCAGCCGCGGGCCCTGCGGGTCCTCCAGACTCGGGTCCTCCAAGCCGGCGGCATTCATTGCCAAGTCCCAGGAGTGCCCGTGCCGACCACGCTGTTGCAATCCGATCTTCCCGGCCTGCCCTTGCGCCATCGCGGCAAGGTGCGTGATGTGTTTGATATCCCGCGCGAACGTCTGCCAGCCGGTACTCCCCCGGGCGAATACCTGTTGATGGTTGCCACCGATCGCCTGTCGGCGTTCGACGTGGTGCTGCCCGACCCGATCCCGGGCAAGGGCGAAATGCTGTGCCAGGTGTCCAACTTCTGGTTCGCCAAGACCGCGCACCTGATGCCCAACCACCTGACCGGCATCGACGTGGCCAGCGTGCTGCCCGAAGGCGTGGACCCGGCGCTGTATGCCAAGCGTGCGGTGGTGACCAAGAAGCTCAAGCCGGTACCGGTGGAAGCCATTGCCCGCGGCTATGTGATCGGCAGCGGCTGGAAGGACTACCAGCGTACCGGCAAGATCAGCGGCATCGCCCTGCCCGACGGCCTGCAGCAGGCTGAAAAGCTGCCCGAAGCCATCTTCACCCCGTCCACCAAGGCGGCGGTAGGCGACCACGACGAGAACATCGATTTCGATGCGATGGTCAAGGCGGTGGGCGCGGACATGGCCGAAAAGGTGCGCGATGCAACGCTGCGCATCTACAAGTTCGCCGCCGAATACGCGGCCGAGCGCGGCATCCTGCTGGCCGACACCAAGTTCGAGTTCGGTACCGACGCCGACGGCCGTCTGTACATCATGGACGAGATGCTGACCCCGGATTCCTCGCGTTACTGGCCGGCCGACGAGTACCAGGTGGGCATCAGCCCGCCCAGCTATGACAAGCAGTTCGTGCGCGACTACCTGGAAACCCTGGACTGGGACAAGACCGCCCCGGGCCCGGCGCTGCCGGCCGAGGTGATCGAGCGTACCCGCGCCAAGTACGCCGAGGCGCTGGACAAGCTGGCAGGCATCAGCGTCGACTGATCGCGCTGTCCATCACGGATGCGCACGGCCACCGTGCGCATCCGTAGGGAAGCCGCGCTATGCTCTGCCGCTCAACCCGGGAGGGACGTGGAATGAGTATTGCGCGACCGGTGGATCGTTACTTCGCCAGCTACTCCGGCGATCACGTCAACCACACCAACCAGGCCATCCACGTGTTCGCGGTGCCCGCGATCCTGTGGTCGGTGATTGCCCTGCTGTGGTGCATCCCGCCATTGGTGCCGTGGTTCCAGCATGGCATCTGGGCCGCATTCGCCATGTTCGGTACCTGGGCCTATTACAACCGCCTGTCGCGCCCGCTGGGCATCGGCATGCTGATCATCTTCTTCGTATTCGGCTGCACCTGCCGGCTGCTGGAAGACCGGCTCGGCATCCAGATGCTGCTGTACATCGCCATCGGCGTATTCGTGGTGGCATGGATAGCGCAGTTCATCGGCCACAAGATCGAAGGCCGCCGCCCCAGCTTCCTCACCGACCTGACCTATCTGCTGATCGGCCCGATCTGGGTGCTGGCCAAACTGTTCCGGCAGTTTGGATGGCGCTACTGAGCGGGGAAGATATTCCTGGCGGGCCTTGCACAGGAATGTCGTTCTCCTGGGAGCGGCCCTGTAGTGCCGAGCCATGCTCGGCAAGAGGCGTCACTGGTAAAGCTTCAGCCGAGCATGGCTCGGCGCTACCTCGGTGGTTCCGGCATTGCGTGCTTCGCGGCTCACGCCGCTCCTACAATCAGAGCGGCCTGGCACAGGAATGTCGTTCTACTGGGCGCGGCCCTGTAGTGCCGAGCCATGCTCGGCAAGGGGCGTCACCGGTAAAGCTTCAGCCGAGCATGGCTCGGCTCTACCTCGGTGGTTCCGGCATTGCCTGCTTCGCGGCTTACGCCGCTCCTACAAGCTGTCAACCCGCTCCGGCGGATCGGAGTGAGCCTCGGCAGTTCGCCACAATGCGGCACTTTTGCGTTTCCCGGCCGCAGCCGCTGGCAGTACTGGCTTGGGCGATCTAACCCGAACGGATCATTCATAAAAAGTCGCGGATCGAAAAAATCGCCTGTTAGACTGCAAAACCCCTTTATGAACCGCGCCCTACATGACGCCAGTCCTGTTGCTGCTGCTTGCGCTGCCCTTTCTGTTGGCAGCGGCCATCGCCCTGATAGGCCGCCTGTCCCGCGGAGCAGCCGCATGCATGGCCGCAGCCGCACCGGTGCTGGGCCTGGCCCTGCTCGGCAGCGTGACGCCGGCGGTGATCGATGGCGAGGTGATCCGCAACAGCTGGCAATGGCTGCCGCAGATCGGGCTGGACTTCAGCCTGCGCCTGGATGGGCTGGCATGGATGTTCACCGGCCTGGTGCTGGGCATCGGTGCGCTGGTAGTGCTGTACGCGCATTACTACCTGTCGGCCAAGGACAGCGCGCGCCGCTTCTACAGCTACCTGCTGCTGTTCATGGGCGCGATGCTGGGCATGGTGCTGGCTGGCAATCTGTTGCTGCTGGTGGTGTTCTGGGAATTGACCAGCATCAGTTCATTCCTGCTGATCGGCTTCTGGTCGCACCGCAAGGACGCCCGCGAAGGCGCACGCATGGCCTTGATCGTCACCGGCGCAGGCGGCCTGGCATTGCTGGCCGGCGTGCTGCTGATCGGGCGCATCGTCGGCAGTTTCGATCTGGACGTGGTGCTGGCCTCCGGTGACCTGATCCGCGCCAGCACCTTGTACCCGTGGGCACTGCTGCTGGTATTGGCCGGCATTTTCACCAAGAGCGCGCAGTTCCCGTTCCACTTCTGGCTGCCGCAGGCGATGGCCGCGCCCACCCCGGTCTCGGCCTATCTGCATTCGGCCACCATGGTGAAAGCCGGCGTGTTCCTGCTGGCGCGGCTGCACCCGGCCCTGGCCGGCACCGAGCTGTTCTTCTACGTGGTCAGCGGCATTGGCGCGATCACCCTGCTGGTCGGCGCCTGGAATGCGATCTTCCAGCACGATCTCAAAGGCCTGCTGGCCTATTCGACCATCTCGCACCTGGGCCTGATCACCCTGCTGTTTGGTCTGTCCACGCCGATGGCGGTGGTGGCGGGCGTGTTCCACATCCTCAATCACGCCACCTTCAAGGCCTCGCTGTTCATGGCCGCAGGCATCATCGACCATGAAACCGGCACCCGCGACATGCGCAAGCTCGGCGGCCTGCGCAAGCTGATGCCGATCACCAGCGCGCTGGCCATCGTCGCCTCGCTGGCCATGGCCGGCATCCCGCTGCTCAACGGTTTCCTGTCCAAGGAAATGCTGTTCGCCGAAGCGTTGGCGACGCAGGGCCCGGACTGGATGCGCTCGGCAATCAGCGCCGCCGCCCTGCTGGCCGGCGTGCTCGGCGTGGCCTACAGCCTGCGCTTCGTCCACGACACTTTCTTCGGCAAGGGCCCGGTCGACATCGACGTGGTGCCGCATGAGCCGCCGCGCTGGATGAAGGTGCCGGTGGAAGTGCTGGTGGTGATCTGCCTGGCGGTGGGCATCGCGCCGGCGCTGACCATTGCGCCGGTTCTGCAGACCGCGGCCGCTTCCATCCTGGGTGCCTCGATGCCGGCGTACAGCCTGTCGGTATGGCATGGCTTCAACCTGCCGTTGGCGATGAGCGCGGTGGGCGTGGTTGGCGGCGTGGCGTTGTATTTCGGCCTGCGTCGTTTCACCGATCTGTACGCCGCGCGCAACCGCCCCACCGGCAAGCACCTGTTCCACCGCGCCCTCGATCTGCTGTTCGGCTTCGCCCACAGCCTCACCACTGCGTTGGCCAATGGCAGCCTGCAGCGCATGTTGTTTGCCCTGGTGCTGGTTGCGGTGATCGTCGCCGCCGCGCCGTACATCGCCAACCCGGCCATGCCGGTGTGGCCGGCGCCGCAATCCTTGCCGCTGCTGGGCTGGACGCTGTGGCTGGTGATGCTGGCGTGCGCATTTGCCGGGCTGTTCCTGTACCAGCAGCGCCTGCTGGCGGTGATCGTGATGGGCGGCACCGGGCTGATGGTGGCGCTGACCTTCGTGTTCCTGTCGGCCCCGGATCTGGCCCTGACCCAGTTGATGGTGGAGATGGTGACGCTGGCGCTGATGCTGCTGGGCATGAACTACCTGCCAACGCAGTCACCGCCGGAACACTCACGCTGGCGCAAGCGCCGCGATGCGCTGCTCGCGATCATTGCCGGCACCGGCATCGCTGCGCTGGCCTATTCGCTGATGACGCTGCCGCCCAACACCATGTCCGGTGAGATGCTGCTGCGCTCCCTGCCCGAGGCTTACGGCCATAACGTGGTCAACGTGATCCTGGTCGACTTCCGCGGCTTCGATACCTTCGGCGAGATCACCGTGTTCGGCATCGCCGCACTGGTGGTGCACGCCATGCTGCGGCGCACGCGGATGGCGCCGGAACAGATCATGCCCGGCCCGCCGATCAAGCTGCCGGTACCGGCCGATCTGGCCCAGATCATGTTCCCGCTGACCCTGACGGTGTCGATCTTCCTGTTCCTGCGTGGCCACAACGCGCCGGGTGGCGGCTTCATCGCCGGCCTGGTGCTGGCGGTGCCGCTGCTGATCCAGTACGTGATCCAGGGCACGGTGTCGGTGGAGTCGCGCTTCGGCTTCGACTACATCCGCTGCATCGGCCTGGGCCTGCTGATCGCCCTGCTCAGTGGCGCGGCCTCGATGCTGTTCGGCGTGCCGTTCCTGACCAGCGGCCACCTGGACCTGGAGCTGCCCTTGATAGGTACCGTGCCGCTGGCCAGCGCCATTGGTTTTGATACCGGCGTCTACCTGGTGGTGTTCGGCGGAGTGATGCTGATCCTGTCGATGATGGGCACCATCAAGCCCTCGCGCACCCGCAATGCCCGCAATGGCGAAATCGATATCCACCGCCGTTCGGCACGCACCGGGGAGATGCACTGATGGAACTGGCACTGGCAAGCGCCATCGGCGTACTGGCCGGCATCGGCATCTACCTGCTGCTGCGTGCGCGCAGTTTCGACGTGATCCTGGGCATGACCTTCCTGTCCTACGCCACCAACCTGCTGATCTTCAGCGCCGGCCGGCCGGTGATCGGCAAGGCGCCGGTGCTCAAGGATGGCGTGGCCACCAGCCTGGCCCATTACACCGATCCCCTGCCGCAGGCGCTGGTGCTGACCGCCATCGTGATCGCCTTTGCGATGACCGCGGTGAGCATCGTGCTGGCCATGCGCAGCCGCAGCGACAACAACAGCGATCACGTGGACGCGCACGAGCCCGAGTTGCCGGCTGACGATGCGACCAAGCCGGGAGCCGGCGCATGAACCACCTGGTGATCCTGCCGATCCTGATCCCGCTGCTTGGCGCTGCACTGTCGTTGTTCATCGAACACCGCCGCTACGGCCCCAAAGTGCAGCGCAGCGTGGCCTGGGCCAGCATGGCGGCGCTGGCGGTGGCGGTGGCATTGCTGGTCGCGCAGACCAGCCAGGGCCAGATCTCGGCCTACCTGCTGGGTGACTGGCCGGCGCGGCTGGGCATCGCCCTGGTGGCCGACGGCCTGGCCGGCTGGATGCTGGCCACCACGCTGCTGCTGGCCATCCCCTGCCTGCTGTATGCCTGTACCGGTTGGGACCGGCGCGCACCGCACTTCCATGCGCTGTTCCAGTTCCAGCTGGTCGGCCTCAACGGCGCCTTTCTGACCGGCGACATCTTCAATCTGTTTGTGTTCTTCGAGGTGATGCTGATCGCCTCCTACGGCCTGCTGCTGTCCGGTGGGCGCGGCCTGCGCATGCGCATCGGCCTGCATTACGTGGTGTTCAACGTCACCGCCTCGACCCTGTTCCTGATCGCGCTGGGCATGCTCTACGCCACCCTGGGCTCCTTGAACATGGCCGAGATCGGCCAGCGTGTGGCCGAGCTGCCGCCCTCGCACCTGAAGCTGGCCAAGGCCGCCTTGGGCTTGCTGCTGCTGGTGTTCTGCTCCAAGGCGGCGCTGCTGCCGATGTACCTGTGGCTGCCCGAGTCCTATGCACGCGCGCCGGCCGCAGTGGCAGCGCTGTTCGTGATCATGACCAAGGTAGGCCTGTATTCGGTGCTGCGGGTGACCTCGCTGTGGTTCGACGCCGACGCCGGCGCGATGAGCGGCTATGGCAGCGACTGGCTGTTGTGGGCCGGCATCGCCACCCTGGTGGTTGGCGCACTGGGTGCGCTGGCAGCCACCCGCATGAGCGTGCTGGTGGCCTACCTGGTGGTGGTATCGGCGGCGACGCTGTTCATCGCCTTTGCCCTGGGCAATGCCGGCACCATCTCCGCCGGCCTGTATTACCTGCCGCACAGCACCTTTGCCGCCGCGGCGCTGTTCCTGATCGCCGACCTGATGCGCCGCCGGCGCGTGCAGGCTGACCGCCGCCGCGAGCATGAGCTCGCCGCCGTACTGCCGAGCAGAACCGTGCCGGGCCTGCTGTTCCTGGTCAGCGCGGTGGCGGTGGCCGGGCTGCCGCCACTGGCCGGTTTCCTGGCCAAGGTAGCATTGCTGTCAGCGGTACCCGATGCGCATACCGGCGTGGTCTGGACGGTGGTGCTGGGCAGCAGCCTGCTGGTGATCATGGGCCTGGCCCGTACCGGCATCCGCCTGTTCTGGCGCGTGCCCGGCGATGATGACGCCGCCATCCCGGACCCCGAACCCGTGGATGCACCAGCGCGCCCCTTTGAAACCACCGCCACCTGCCTGCTGCTGGGCTATGTGGTGCTGATGAGCGTGTTCGCCGCGCCGCTGATGCGGCAGACCGATGCCATCGCCGCGCAGCTGCTGGCACCGGATCAATACCTGCACGATGTACGCGGCACTGCGCCGCAGGTGAGGCAGCCATGAGCGAACGTCGCCCCTTGCTGCGCCGGGTGTTCCCCTCGCCAGCCCTGTCGATCACCGTGGTCGCGTTCTGGATGGTGATGTCCTCCAGCTTCGACCTCGGCCAGCTGGTGCTGGGCCTGTTGCTGGGTATCGTGATCCCGTTGTTCGCCGCGCGCCTGGACCGCGAGTTCGCCCGCCTCGGCACGCTGCGGCCGGTACCCAAGCTGATCGCGGTGGTGCTGTGGGACATCCTGGTGTGCAACCTGCGCGTGGCCGCCCAGGTGCTGGGCCGCGAAGACAAGCTCAAGCCCGGCTTCATCTGGGTGCCGCTGGATATCGCCAACATCCACGGTATCGCCGCGCTGACCAGTTTCATCACCCTGACCCCGGGCACGGTGTCGGCGGCGCTGTCCGAGGACCGGCGCCATCTGCTGGTGCACGTACTGCACCTTGAAGATGCCAATGCCCTGATCAACGAGATCAAGAGCCGCTACGAAGCGCCGCTGATGGAGATCTTCCCGTGAACGGTTACCAGATATTCGAAACCACGCTGGTGGTATGCATGCACGTGGTCGGCATCGCCATGCTGCTGGCGCTGTGGCGGCTGCTGCGCGGCCCCACCGTGCCGGACCGCATCCTGGCGCTGGACACCTTGTCGGTCACCGCCATCGCCGAACTGATGTTGTTCGGCATGTATCTGGACTCGGCCATCTACTTCGAGGCCGCCTTGATCATCGCCATGCTGGGTTTCTGCAGCACGGTGGTGCTGAGCAAATTCGTGCTGCGCAGGGATATCGTCGAATGATCACGTTTCTGCAGATCGCATTGTCGGCGCTGCTGGCCTTTGGCTGCTTCTTCATCCTGGTCGGCGCGCTGGGCCTGGTGCGCTTCTCCGATTTCTTCAAGCGCCTGCACGCCCCCACCAAGGCCAGCACGCTGGGCGTGGGCTGCGTGCTGGTGTGCTCGGTGGCGTACCACATCTTCCTCGGCCAGGACCCGCAGCCGCGCGAGCTGCTGATCACCGTATTCCTGTTCATCACCGCCCCGATCAGCGCCCACCTGATGGCCAAGGCGGCGCTGTCGCTGATGATGGAAAGCCGGCCCGAGCCGCCTAAAGACGACACCTCGCGGTAAGAGCGGTTGTAGGAGCGGCGTCAGCCGCGAAGCCAACAGCGTTCAAAGCGCCGGAATAAATGCACTTACAAGCCCCGTTGCCGCCGCAGTTGCAGTGGCTTCGCGGCTTACGCCGCTCCTACACGGCGAACAACGCCAGCTCTAGGCCGACCCACGCCAGAAACGCGACAAACAACACCGCGCCTTCGCCACGGCTGACCTTCAGGTCGCCGCGCAGCATCGGGTACAGCATCAGCACGAACACGATCGCCGCCGGCAGTTCCAGCCGCACGAACGAGGCCGGCAGCGGCATTGGCCGCAGTGCCGCCATGCCACCAATCACCACCAGCACGTTGAACAGGCTGGAGCCGATCACGTGGCCGACAACCATGTCACCCTGCCCGCGGCGAGCGGCGGCGATGGCTGCGGCAACTTCCGGCAGGGCGGTGCCGATGGCCACCGGCAGCAGGCCGGCCAGCAGCGGCGACATGCCCCAGCCGGCGCCGATCACCGGTGCGGACTGCACCACGAAGCGGGCGCCGTAATACAACACCACCGCGGCGATGGCCAGGCGGATCAGGTTCAAGCCCAGGCCGGTACGGGTGGTGGCGTAGTTGATGATGCTTTCCTGCAACGCCACCGGCTCATGCCGTGCGCGTTTGAGCAGGAAGGCCAGCACGCCGACAAAACCCAGCAGCAGCACGCTGCCTTCGATGCGGTTGATGGCACCGTCCAGGCCAAACACGATCAAGGCCAGCGTGGCCACCGCCAGCAGCACCAGCAAGGGCGAGAGCAGGCGCGTGCGCACCATCAGCGGGAAGGCCAGCGCAGCCAGGCCCAGGGTCAGCCCGACATTGACGATGTTGCTACCAACCGCATTGCCCAGTGCCAGTTCCTGCGCGCCCACCGCGAAGGCGCGGACATTGACCACCAGCTCCGGCAGCGAGGTGCCGAAGGCCACCAGCAACAAACCGGCGACGAACGGCGAGGCACCGAAGCGCTGGGCCAGACCGGAGGCGGCCTTGACGATGGAGTCGCCGCCCAGGGCCAGCAGCACCAGCCCCAGTACAAACCATATGAAAGCTTCGAACATTGCAGCTGACTCCCGGCGTTGATGACGGCAGTGGCGGGGCAATGCCCGCGCTACCGCCCGTTGCCGCAGCAGGGTATCAGCCGCAGCCTTCCACGTAATCCACCTGCGGCGGCAGGCCTACCCGCCACACCGTGGCCTTGCCGTCGGCGCCCAGCTCGAACACCAGCGCCCCCTGGCTGCCGTCGGTTGCCGGCACCCGCAGGACCTTGCCGTCGGCAACGTACTTGTGCGGCTGCACCGGTTCGGCCTGCGGATACAAGGACTGCAACTGGCTCAGATCCATGCCGATCTTGCCGCCGCCCGGCGCGGCGGTATCGCCACCGCGTACGTCATAGCGCACGAACTTGCCCTCTTCGAGCATGAAGAACGGCCCGCCCTCGGTGTGCGCGGCCGGCGAGAGGTAATAACAACCGCCGTCGGCCGCCGCGTCGCCCTGCAGTTCGCTGCCCCACACCGCACGCAGCTGGTCGACGTCGATACCCAGCTGGGCGGCGCCATAGCCTTGCCAATCGGCATCGCTGCTTGCCACCGGCGCGGTGCTTGCCGGCGCTGGCGCGGGCGCCGGCGTGGCCGCGGGTTCGACGGCCAGCGGCTCGGCGGGCGGCGTGCGCTGGCAGGCCACAAGCAACACGGCGGCGAACAATGACATCGGCAGGCTTGTGCGATTCATGCGGTGGCTCCAGGCAGGTCCGGGGCCGAGTCTAGCGGCAAGCATGGCCGCCGCGCGCGAAGACCGTTGTCATCGCGGTTTCACCTGACGGCGACAGGCTGGGCGCCTACGTCGCCCATGCCACCGCCCATGCACCCGCACAAGACCGAACTTGGCCACACCGTGCTGCAGACGCACCGTGCCGCGCTGGACCTGCGCCAACGGCGAGCGCTGATCCTGTGCGATGGCAAGCGCAGCCTGGCCGAACTGAGCGGCATGCTTGGCAATGATGTCCCCGAGCTCATCGCGCAGCTGCGACGCGAGGGCTATCTACAGGCCGATGCCGCCCCTGCCCCGCCCGCTGCAGCGCCCGCAACGGCGACCGTGGCCGCTGCCCTCGCTTCCGCCCCGGCACAGGCCAGCGCGGAACGGCGGCGTTCGATGGTCGCCGCACGCATCTATGTGCTGGATATCCTGGCACTGCAGCGCAATCCCACCGCCGCCCAGCTGCACAAGCTGTTGCAGGCAGCGCGCGAGGAAGGCGATACGGTGAATGCACTGAAGCTGGCGCTCAGCCACCTGCCGGCGATGACGTCGGCTGGCTACACCCAGCGTGTGCGTGGACGCCTGCAGGAAGTGCTGCCCGAGGCGCATCTGACAGCGGTGCTGGAAGCAGCACCGCTGCCGGCCTGACTCAGCCCTTGGGCGGGCTGAAGTTGTTGCGCAGCCCGCTCCAGCAGGCCTGGTAGCCACGCTGGCGGTGCGCGGCGTCCATCGCCTGCTCGGTCGGGCGGATCACGCCACGGGTTTCGAACATGAAGGCCATGGTGTCCTTGATCACATCGGGCTTGGACAGGTCGGCCTGCGAGGCCTTGTCGAAGGTCGCCGCATCCGGGCCGTGGCCGGTCATGCAGTTGTGCATGGACGCGCCGCCCGGCACGAAGCCCTCGGCCTTGGCGTCGTAGGCGCCGTGGATCAGGCCCATGAACTCGCTGGCGATGTTGCGGTGGAACCACGGCGGACGGAAGGTGTTCTGCGCCACCAGCCAACGCGGCGGGAAGATCACGAAATCCAGGTTGCTGGTGCCCGGCGTATCGCTGGCCGAATGCAGCACCAGGAAGATCGAGGGATCCGGATGGTCGTAGCTGATCGAGCCAATGGTATTGAAATGGCGCAGGTCGTAGCGGTACGGCGCGTAGTTGCCGTGCCAGCCAACCACGTCCAGCGGCGAATGGCCGATGTCCGCACGCCACAGCCGGCCCTGGAACTTGGCGACCAGCTCGAACTTGCCGTCCAGATCTTCATAGGCGGCGACCGGGGTTTCGAAGTCGCGCGGATTGGCCAGGCCGTTGCTGCCGATCGGGCCGAGGTCGGGCAGCTTCAACAGCGCGCCGAAGTTCTCGCATACATAGCCACGCGCCTGGCCGTCCGGCAGCTCGACCGCGAAGCGCACACCGCGCGGGATCACCGCGATCTGCTGTGGCTCGATATCGATCACGCCCATCTCGGTGCGCAGGCGCAGCCGGCCCAGCTGCGGCACGATCAGCAGCTCGCCATCGGCGTTGTAGAAATAGCGCCCGCGCATGTCGGCGTTGGCGGCGTACAGGTGGATGCCGGCACCGGCATGGGCTTCGGCCGAACCGTTGCCACCCATCGTGTACAGGCCATCGATGAAATCGGTGGGCGTGGCCGGCAGCGGCAGCGGGTCCCAGCGCAGCTGGTTGGGCGAGGCCGCGGCGTGGCTGAAATCGCTGTGCAGGTGTGGCTGCTCGAACGGAGTGAATTCACCGTGCATCGCCGCCGGGCGGATGCGGTACAGCCAGCTGCGGCGGTTGCTGCCACGCGGCGCGGTGAACGCTGTGCCGGTCAACTGCTCGGCACACAGCCCGTGCGCCACCTGCTGCGGCGAATTGCGTCCAACCGGCAAGGTGCCGGGCACAGCCTCGGTGGCGAACTCATTGCCGAAGCCGGATTGATAAGCGTTGCTGACCATCGCGAACCTGCCTGTATTAGGGCACTTAAAGCCCCTCTCCCTCCGGGAGAGGGGTTGGGGTGAGGGTAAGGCTTTCAGCCATCATAAAAATGGCTTCCAGCACCGCATCCACCTGCAGCAGCACATCGTTGTCCCAGAAGCGCAATACGGTCAAACCTTGCTGCTCGAGAAAGCGAGTGCGTACGCGATCGACGTCTTCATTGTGCTGTGAGCCATCAAGCTCCACCACCAACCGTTTGGCCTCACAGTAAAAATCAACGATATACGGCGGAACCGGATGCTGTCTGCGAAACTTCAGCCCACACAGCTGGCCATTCCTCAATCTGTTCCAGAGCTTGCGCTCGGCGTCGGTCAGGTTACGGCGAAGCCTGCGGGCACGACCAAGGGTGACCGTCGGTAGTGGTGGCTTGCTGCTGTAGCTCATGAAACGGCCTCCTTGCGCCTTTCATGATCTTTAGCAGCTTCGCCCTCACCCCAACCCCTCTCCCGACGGGAGAGGGGCTATGTCCTATAGCGCGTTGCGCCTTACAGCACGCCACGGTCCATCTGGTCGCGCTCGATGCTCTCGAACAGGGCCTGGAAGTTGCCTTCGCCAAACCCTTCATTGCCCTTGCGCTGGATGATCTCGAAGAAGATTGGGCCGATGCAGTTCTTGGTGAAGATCTGCAGCAGCTTGCGCTGCTTGGTTTCCGGGTCGGCGTCGATCAGGATCTTGTTCCTGCGCAGACGTTCCACGTCTTCGCCGTTGTCCGGAATGCGCAGGTCGACCACGTCGAAGTAGGTGTCCGGCGTATCCAGGAAATCAATGCCCTGCGCACGCATCGCTTCAACCGTGTCGTAGATGTTGTCGGTGAAGCAGGCGATGTGCTGGATGCCCTCGCCCTTGTAGGCGTCCAGGTATTCATTGATCTGGCTCTTCGGGTCGGAGGACTCGTTGAGCGGGATGCGCACGACGCCGTCCGGTGCCGTCATCGCCTTGGACACCAGGCCGGTCTTGGTGCCCTTGATGTCGAAATAGCGGATCTCGCGGAAGTTGAACAGGCGCTCGTAGTAATCCGACCACTGCTGCATGTTGCCCAGGTACAGATTGTGGGTCAGGTGGTCGATGAAGGTCAGGCCGAAGCCGACCGGGTTCTGCTCGGCGCCTTCAATGGCCACGTAGTCGGCGTCGTAGATGCTGCCGGCCTGGCCGTAACGGTCCACCAGGTACAGCATGCAGTCGCCAATGCCCTTGATCACCGGGGCCGGCACCGCGCGGGTTTCAGCCAGCAGGTCCACTTCCTCGGCACCGTTGCTCAGGGCCAGCGAAAGCACCTCGGCGGCCGGCTTCTGGAAGCGGATGGCGAAGCCACAGGCGCTCGGGCCGTGCTTGGTGGCGAAGTCGGCGGCGAACGAGTTGGGCTCCTCGTTCACAAGAAAGTTGACGCCGCCTTGACGGTAGACGGTAATAGCACGCTGCCGGTGGCGGAGTACGGCCGTGAACCCCATGTTCTTGAAGTAGGCGTGCAGCTGGGCAGCCTGTCCAGCCGGTGCGGCGAACTCGACGAACTCAAAACCATCGATGCCCATCGGGTTTTCAAAGGTGGTGACCTGCATGCCCAGGTTGGGCGCGTTGGATGCGGTAGGGGTGTTCATGGTGGCCTCCGGAAGCATGGCGGTCGCCGGGGTGCCGGCGATGAAAACAGGAAGATCCGCCGCAAAAAAGCGGGTCTGGACCGAAGGTTATAGTTTCACATGAAACCACCATCAAGGTGCACTGCAGCATGAGCTCTTCCGATTACAGCAAGTCCACCAGCATCCGCGCCTCGCACGTGTTGCTGGATCTTGAGCAGTTCCTGCCTTACCGCATCAGCGTGCTGTCCAACCGGGTCAGCGGCAACATCGCCCGGCTGTACGGCGAGCGCTATGGCCTGGCTATCCCCGAATGGCGGGTCATCACCATCCTGGCGCTGTATCCGGGCTCCTCGGCCAGCGAAGTGTCCGAGCGCACGGCGATGGACAAGGTGGCGGTCAGCCGCGCGGTGGCGCGCCTGCTGGAGCGTGGCTTCATCAAACGCGAGACCCATGGCGATGACCGTCGCCGCTCGGTGCTGGCGCTTTCTGCGGCAGGCTTCGAGGTCTACGAGACCATCGCGCCGATGGTGATCGAGATGGAACGGCGGCTGATGTCAGCGCTCACCGAGGAAGAGGAACAGGTACTCGAACGCCTGATCACGCGCCTGGCCGATGCCGGTCTGCAGCGCATGAACGAGGGTTGATCGTCACCGACGATCAACTCAGGTGCTTGCGCCGCGCATAGATCCACGGCGCGGCAAGGGCCGCGATCGCACCACCTGCAAAACCCAATGCCGCAGCCACCGCCGCCGCTTCCACGCGGCCGGGCAAGGCCAATGCTGCAAGCAGCAACAGGCCGGCCGGCAGGCCGATGAACGAGGCCAGGAAGAACCGCCAGCGCGGCACCCAGGTGTGCAGCTGCATCAGGCTGGCGCCGGTCCAGGCGTCGTTGGCCTGGTCACGTCCGATTTTGTCCACAAGCTTGACCAGGTCAACCTCGGCAGCCGCCTTGCCCATCCGCGCCAAGGCCAAGGCCGCGCCAACTTCGGTTGGATCGGGCCAATTCGAAGGCCATGCCTGCGGCGCGGCAACGCCATAAGCGGTCAACAGCGGCAGCGACAAGGCGGGCACCGGCAGCGCGCGCAGCCGCCGCTTGTCCATAACGCACCAGAACTGGGTCAGGCCATCATGATTGACCTGGTACAACGCCAGCTGCTCCGGCGCCGGATACGGCAAGGCGGTGACCCGCGCGGCCATCGATTCCACCCCCATCGTGCGCAGGAAGCCGACCCGGCTGCGCCCACTCTGCGCCCAGCCCAGGCCCAGCGGCGACAGCAGCATGACCTCGGCGTGATCGCTGGCACCGCCGTTGGCGCGCTCATCGCTGGCCAGAAAAGCCGACAAGGAATTGGGCTCGGCCACGTCGGCCTTGCCCCAGCGCTGCGAATGCCCGAGCAGGAACTTCAATGGCACCCGCGCGGCAACGGTTTCGCCGCGCACGCTGTCGGAGGCGAACGGCACCACGCTGGCGACGAAGGCGCGCAGCTCGTTGCCGGGCGATGCACTCCATTCCGGCGGCAGCAGACCAGCGAGCAGGCCGTTGCGCGCCAGCTGGTCGATCTGTTCCTTCTGCTCGACCAGCCGTGTCACTGCCGACTGCAACATGATGTTCGGCGGTACCGCGGCCTGCGGCAGCCGGTAGCGCGGCGGCGGCGCGGGGTCGTCCGGCGCCGCGCTTTCGTCCAGCAGTTCGTCCACCGTGGGCAGGCTGGTGCCGGACAGGTCCTGTTCGGCGGTCACGGCGGTGCTGGAATCGGAGCTGGCAACTGGCTGCATGATGAGTGAGGGCGATGAGCCGGATGCAGAGGGATTGATCCGTTAGCGGCCGCACGCGAACAAAATGAAGATGAAGGCTGTTGCTTTGCCCCCTCCCTTGCGCATCGCGCAGGGGAGGGTTGGGGAGGGGTGCTTTGGCTTTACTTCCAGCAAACAGCAAACAGCAAAATCAAAGGCACCCCTCCCCAACCCGATGCGCAAGGGAGGGGGCAACGAAAAACGGCGCCTTTCGGCGCCGTTTTCGTTCAATCACATCGCAGGCTTACTTCGCCGGCGGTGCCCATGCTTTCAGGAAGGCATCGAACTTGGCACGGTCGTAACCCTTGCCCTTCTCCAGATCGCCAGTGAACTGCGAATGCAGCAGCTCGCCTTCGGCGTCCAGCACGAACAGATGCGGGTAGCCCTTGATCTGCGGGAAGCGCGAGAGGAACTTCGCGTTCTCGTTCTCCGGGCTGTAGTTGACCTTCATCCACACGTAATTGGCATCGCGGAAGCGGCGCAGCTCCGAATCACCTTCCATGAAGGTGTCCAGCAGGTGGCACCACGAGCACCACTCGCCGCCCACATCCAACATGATCCGCTTGCCACCACGCTGGGCCTCGACCTTGGCCGTTTCCAGATCCGCAGCCGGGTCGCGGGCCGGGTCGAACTGCGCGTTGAGCCCAGCCACCGCAGCGATATCCGCTGCGGTGGGGGTATTGCCCGAGGCCACCGGTTGGCTGGTGTCGGCCACCGGCGCCTTCTGCTCGGAGGTATCCAGTGGCTGCACCTTTTCCGGTGCCGCAGGCGGTGGTTGATTGCAGCCAGCCAGCGCCACGCCAAGCAACAGGGGAACCATTCCGAACAGCAGTTTCATCGCGTAACTCCTTACTTCACACCGTGCATCAGTTTCTGTACCAGCGGGGCGATCAGGAACAGCAGCACGCCGCCGCCGATCAGGATCCAGAAGCCCATCGTGTAACCGGCATGGGCCGACTGTACGGTCATGCCACCGGCGCCGCTGACGTGGCCGGCGAACAGACCGGCCAGATTGTTGCCGATGCCGGTGGACAGGAACCAGCCGCCCATCGCGAAACCGACCAGCCGCACCGGTGCCAGCTTGGTCACCATCGACAGACCGATCGGCGACAGGCACAGCTCACCGATGGACTGGATCCAGTAGACCGCGAACAGGGTCCAGAACGGGATCTTGTTGGTGCCCGGCTCGAGCAGGCTGGACAGGGCGAACATCAGCAGCAGGAACGCCAGGCCGTTGAAGATCAGGCCCAGGCCGAACTTGCGCGGGATCGACGGATTGGCCTTGCCCAGGCGCACCCACAGCCACGCCAGAATCGGCGCCAAGGTGATGATGGCCACCGAGTTGACCGACTGGAACCACGCGGTCGGGAAGGTCCAGTCACCGAACTGGCGGTCGACGATGCGATCGGCCAGGAAGGTGAAGGAGCTGCCGGCCTGTTCGAAGAACATCCAGAACAGCACGTTGAAGGTGAAGATGATCAGCATCGCGATCACCCGGTTGCGCGCAACCTTGCCTTCGCGCACGCCTTCAATCAGCAGCATGATGCCCAGGCCGATGAACATCACCGTCAGGATCACCTGCAACACGTTGGCACCGGCATTGAGCAGGCCGTACATCACCGGGATGGCAACCAGGCAGGCGATGGCGGTCTTGATCACCGGGCCACTACCCTGCTTGTCCGGCAGCGGCGCGCCGATGCCCTTCAGGTGGTGACGTTCGAACTGGAACCACACCAGGCTGATCAGCATGCCGATGCCCGAGGCGATGAACACCATCTTGTAGGCCGGCATGGCCACGGTGCCAAACACCTTCTCAGCCAGGATCTGGGTGAGGATCGGCGAGATCATCGCACCCATGTTGATGCCCATGTAGAAGATGGTGAAGCCCGAATCGCGGCGTTCGTCATCCAGCTTGTAGAGCTTGCCGACCATGGTGGAGATGTTCGGCTTGAACAGGCCGTTGCCGACGATGATCGTGGCCAGGCCGAGGTTGAAAATCTGGTGGTTGGGAATGGCGATCATGAACAGACCGGCCGCCATGATCACCGCGCCCATCAGGATCGAGCGTTGGTAACCAATGATCCGGTCGGCGGCATAACCACCAAAAATCGCGCCCGCATACACCAGTGCCAGGTAGGCACCGTAGGTGTGGCTGGCCGATTCCTCGCCCTTGGCGTCGCCGCCAAAGAACTGCGACACGATGTACAACACCAGCGCCCAGCGGATGCCGTAGAACGCAAAGCGTTCCCAGAACTCGGTCATGAACAGCATCCAGAGCGGACGCGGATGGCCGAGGGTGGTCTTGAACTCCGGCACGGGCGCCGGGGTTGATGCGGAATTCGGCGCGGCAGCGCTCATGCGGTGTCCCCTGATGGTTTGGGCAAATACAAAAAGTCGGCCGGAACCGGCGCGACGGGCGAGGATCACAGAAGCGTCGGCTTCACGTCAAATACATACTGCTGCAACCAACGCCTGCGCCGGGCATGTGCCAGGCCATCAGCACCCGCTCGCGGGCGCTGCGCAAGTTTCTGAATAGGTTGGGTTTTCAACCCTGACGGCGGTCTCAGGCGTCGGCCCGGATGGTGGTGCGCACCTCGAACAACTCGGGGAAGAAGGTCAGCTCCAGTGCCTGCCGCAGGAAGCCCACGCCGCTGGAACCGCCGGTACCGCGCTTGAAGCCGATCACCCGCATCACCGTACGCATATGCCGGAAGCGCCACAGCTGGAACTGGGTTTCCAGATCCACCAGGTCTTCGCACAGCGAATACTCACGCCAATAGCGGTCGGTGTCCTGATAGATGTTCTCGAACACCTGGCGCAGGGCCGGGTCGGTGACATGCGGCTGGGTCCAGTCGTGGCCTTCGTAGGTCGCCGGGATGGCATGGCCGAAGCGCGCCAGGTAGGCCAGGAACTCCTCGTACAGGCTGGGCGCTTCCAGCACCTCACGCAGCTGCGCCTGCCCTTCCGGATCATGGGCGAACACGTTGAGCATGTCGGCGTTCTTGTTGCCCAGCAGGAATTCGATATAGCGGTACTGCAGCGACTGGAAGCCCGAGGACGGGCCCAGCACATCGCGGAAGCCCATGTATTCGGAGGGGGTCAGGGTTTCCAGCACCGCCCACTGCTCGGTCAGCAGGCGCAGTACCTGTTTGGCCCGGGCCAGCACCTTGCGGCACTGCCAGACCTCGTCGCGCTGCATGTGGCCGCGCGCCGCGCGCAGTTCGTGGGCCAGCAGCTTGAGCCACAGCTCGGAGGTCTGGTGCTGGATGATGAACAGCATTTCGTCGTGGTGCGGCGGGTTGGACAGTGGCTGCTGGGCGCTCAGCAGCTGGTCCAGGCGCAGGTAACCGCCGTAGGTGAGCCGGCCCTGCAGGTCGGTATGGATACCGGCTTCGAGCTCACGCTGGTTCTTTTCTACGGTCATCGGCCTGGCCATCGGATGGGGCGGCAAGGGTAACGCAGGCCACGCCATCTGCCCCTCCCTTTTGCCACAGGCAAAGGGGAGGGTTGGGGAGGGGTAAGCCCTTCGCGGACTGATCCGGTGCCAGCTTCGCGGCTTACGCCGCTCCCACAAAAAACCGCGGCGCTGAGGTGTAGAGCCGAGCCGTGCTCGGCTGGGGCATTCCTGGTGGAGCCCCTGCCGACCATGGGTCGGCACGACATGGGCGCTCGTGGTAGAGCCCCCTGCCGAGCCGGGCGCGGCACTACCCGTCTTCCCGCGCAAACGGACTCGAAACACGCTTGAAGCCAAGCGGCGCGACAATGTGCCGCTTGTGTGCTTTCAGCCTGAATACGTTGCGTTTGCTCGCCCATGCTGAGCCCGGCGGAACAAAACCGCCCTGTACCCGGTCAATCTTGCTGCGGCGCAGGACGGCTTTTTCGAAGGGAGTCCTTACCATGTGCAATTCCTATCATTTGAAACCATCTGTCTAAGGTGTTGCTGCAATGACGGTTTCCGCCCAGTTCCAAATCAATTATCTGCAGTACCTCGATGCCGACGGCAACCTGGTACGTGACGATCTCCCCGCCTCGCTGCGTGACCCGCGCTCGCTGCTGCCGATGTTCAAGCAGATGCTGGCCACCCGGGTGTTCGACACCAAGGCCGTGGCGCTGCAGCGCACCGGCAAGCTCGGCACCTTTGCCTCCTGCCTGGGCCATGAAGCCGCCCACGTCGGCATCGGCGCCGCCATGAAGTCCGGCGACGTGTTCGCCCCCAGCTACCGCGAGTACGGCGCCATGTTCATGCGCGGCGTGCGCCCGCGCGACGTGCTGATGTACTGGGGCGGCGACGAGCGCGGCAGCGACTACGACCGCGACAGTGACGCGGTCCGCGATTTCCCCATCTGCGTACCCATCTCCACCCAGTGCCTGCATGCGGCCGGTTCGGCGCTGTCGTTCAAGCTGCGCAACCTGCCGCAGGTGGCGGTCAGCGTCTGCGGCGACGGCGGCAGCTCCAAGACCGACTTCTACGCTGCGGTGAACTCGGCCGGCGCCTACAAGCTGCCGCTGATCCTGTGCGTGGTGAACAACGGCTGGGCCATCTCGGTGCCGCGTTCGGCCCAGACCGGCGCCGAAACCCTGGCCCAGAAGGGTCTGGCCGGCGGCCTGTTCTGCCTACAGGTGGATGGCAACGACCTGATCGCGGTGCTGGCCGCGATGGAACAGGCGCGCGAGCGCGCCCTGTCCGGCGAAGGTGGCACGGTGCTGGAACTGCTCACCTACCGCCTGTCCGACCACACCACCGCCGATGACGCACGCCGCTACCGCGACGATGCCGAAGTGAAATCGGCCTGGTTGAAGGAACCGCTGATCCGCCTGCGCAAGTACCTCACCGCGCAGGGCGTGTGGAGCGAAGAAGAAGAAAAGAACTGGATCGCCGAATGCGGCACCCGCGTGGATGAGGAGGTCAACGCCTACCTCAGCTGCCCGGTGCAGCCGGTCGAAGCCATGTTCGACTATCTATATGCCGATCCGCCGCCGGACCTGCTGGCGCAGCGTGCAGCCGCCATCGCTCTGGAGCAGCGCCATGGATGACATCAAGCGCAGCGCAACGGTCACCCCGGCCAGCCACGATCACGGCGTCGCGCACAGCGCGGCGAGCAACAGCGGAGACAACCCGATGACCGCCACCCCGATCACCCTCATCGAAGCCGTCACCCAGGCGCTGGCCTGGGAAATGGAACACGACCCCTCGGTGCTGGTGCTGGGCGAAGACGTGGGCGTCAACGGCGGCGTGTTCCGCGCCACCGCCGGCCTGCAGCAGCAGTTCGGCTCGCAGCGCGTGCTCGACACCCCGCTGGACGAAACCACCATCGCCGGCCTCACCGTCGGCCTGGCCGCACAGGGCATGAAGCCGGTGGCCGAAGCGCAGTTCGACGGCTTCGTCTACCCGATGGTCGATCACCTGATCTGCCACGCCGCACGCCTGCGCAACCGTACCCGTGGCCGCCTGCATTGCCCGATGGTGCTGCGCGTGCCGTGGGGCGGTGGTATCCGTGCACCGGAACACCACAGCGAAGCCAACGAAGCCATCTTCACCAATGTGCCGGGCATGCGCGTGGTGCTGCCGTCCAGCCCGCAGCGCGCCTATGGCCTGCTGCTGGCGGCGATCCGCGAGCCGGATCCGGTGATCTACATGGAACCCAAGCGCATCTACCGCCAGTACAAGGAAGTGGTCGTCAATGACGGCGAGGCACTGCCGCTGGACGTGTGCTTCGTGCTGCGTGACGGCACCGACGTGACCCTGGTCACCTGGGGCGCACAGGTCAAGGAAGCACTGGAAGCGGCCGACAAGCTGGCCGGCGAAGGCATCAGTGCCGAAGTCATCGACGTGGCCACGCTGCGTCCGCTGGATTTCGCCACCATCGCCGAGTCGGTGGCCAAGACCGGCCGCTGCGTGATCGTGCAGGAAGCGCCGAAGACCGCTGGTTTTGGTGCCGAAATCGCCGCACGCCTGGCCGAAGAATCGCTCTACGACCTGCTGGCACCGGTCGAGCGCGTTGCCGGCTATGACACCCACATCCCGCTGTTCCGCCTGGAAATGAAGTATCTGCCCAGTGTCGAGCGGATTGTGACCGCCGCCAAGCGCGCGGTCGCGGTGGGCTGACATGCTGGCACGTTTGATTGGCAGCTACCGCAGCCAATACCGCAATCCCCTGCAGTTCCGTACCGGGCAGATCGTCGAGCTCGGTGTACGCGACGAGGAATGGCCCGCCTTCGCCTGGGTGAAAACCAGCGAAGGCAGCGCCGGCTGGGCGCCGGTGGCCTGGGTGCGGGTATTGGACAATGGCCGTGCCGAAGCGCTGCGTGACTACAGCGCCCGCGAGCTGGACGTTGACCGCGGTGAGCAGGTACGGCTGCATCACGAACATGGTGGCTGGTGGTGGTCCGAACGCGCCGATGGCGCGCAGGGCTGGCTGCCGGCGCGCGAACTTGAATTGCTGGAAGAGAATTGCACATGAGCCAGACCAAGAATTTCAACCTGCCCGATCTGGGCGAAGGCCTGCCGGACGCCACCATCGTTGAGTGGTTCGTCAAGGAAGGCGACGTCATCAAGCTCGACGAGCCGCTGGTATCGATGGAGACCGCCAAGGCCGTGGTCGAAGTACCCTCGCCGTTCTCCGGCAAGGTGCTGAAGCTGGCCGGCGCTGCCGGTGACATCGTGGTGACCGGCCACGTACTGGCCAGTTTCGAGCTCGACCCCAACCTGCCGCAGCGCGCCGAAGGTCAGGACACCGGCCATCACCACGGCGCACCGGCTGAAGCCGCACCTGCCGCTGCGCCGGCTCCAGCGCCGGCCACCGCTGCCGCCGAACGGGCAGACGAAGGCACCGTGGTCGGCGCCATGGTCAGCTCCAATGCCGTGCACACCGAACAGGCCGTGGCCGTCGGTGGCGTCAAGGCGGTACCAGCCGTGCGTGCGATGGCGCGCAAGCTGGGCGTCGACCTGGCCCGCGTACGTGCCACCGGCGCCGAAGGCGCGGTGACGATGAATGATGTGAAGCAGGCCGCGGCGAATCCGTCGACTTTGCTCCCCTCTCCCACCGGGAGAGGGGCTGGGGGTGAGGGTCCGACCTCCACTGCAGCTGCCGTACCCTCACCCCAACCCCTCTCCCAGGCGGAGAGGGGCTCAAGCGCCCGCACCCCGCTGTCCGCTGCTGGCAAGCCGATGCGCACTGCCCCTCCGGGCGTGGTTGCCAAGGGCCAGCCGGAGCCGCTCAAGGGCGTGCGCCGCAACATGGCGCGGGTGATGGCCGATGCGCACAGCAAGGTCGTGCCGACCACGCTCAGCGACGACGCCGACATCCACGCCTGGGCGCCGGGCAACGACATGACCTCGCGTCTGGTCCGCGCCATCGTCAGCGCCTGCCAGGCCGTGCCGGCCATGAATGCCTGGTTCGACGGTGACAACCTCACCCGCACCCTGCACGCCCAGGTCGACATCGGCATTGCCGTGGACACCGACGATGGCCTGTTCGTACCGGCCCTGCGCAACGCCGACATGCTCGATGCACGCGGCGTACGCGAAGGCATCAACCGTCTGCGCCAGCAGGTGGAAGACCGCTCGATCGCCTCCTCGGAACTGAGCGGCTATACCATCAGCCTGTCCAACTTCGGCATGTTCGCCGGCCGTTACGCCACGCCAGTTGTCGTGCCGCCATGCGTGGCCATCGTCGCCGCCGGCCGTGCCCGCTTCCAGGTCACCCCGGTGATGGGCGGCATTGAAACCCACAAGGTCATCCCGTTGTCGGTCACCTTCGATCACCGCGCCTGCACCGGCGGCGAAGCGGCGCGCTTCCTGCGCGTGCTGATTGATGACCTGGCCAAGGTTCACTGATAGTTTTCGCAGTGTGAATTCGGGCCCGCAGCGATGCGGGCCTTTTTTTGTGCTGGGTTTGGGGTTGCTTTGGGTTTGCTTGCTTGGTTTTTGCTTGATTTGGTTTGCTTTGGGTTTGCTCTGGGTTTGCTTGCTTGAAGCTTCCCCTCACCCCAACCCCTCTCCCGTGAACGGGAGAGGGGCTAATGCACTGCGAGCGCAAGCTTTGCGAGCCCCTCTCCCGCCTGCGGGAGAGGGGTTGGGGTGAGGGCAGCTTTTGATCTTCAACCAAACATCACCCACCGGTAACCCGAACCCACACATCGAGCGCTACGATTGCCCTACCCACACCCGCCATCAAGACCGCCATGGGCACCTGGACCTGCAGCAACTGCAAGGAAATCAACGAAGACACATTCGACCAGTGCTGGAAATGCGGCACCCATGCCGATGGCGCGCCACCGCCACGCGGCTATCAACGCGAAGAAAGCACGTCCTGGACACAGCCACCGCGTCTGATCGAATGCCCGCGCTGCCCTGGCATGCGCATGGAGTTCATCGGCCGCAAGCGCTTTCATGAGGGTTCGCAGTCCATGCCCTTCCTGCTCGGTGACATCAGCGAGTTGTTCGTCAACCGCGAAGAGTTCGACCTGCATGCCTGCCCGAGCTGCGGCAAGGTTGAATTGTTCCTCGCCGACCGGGTCCGCTGAACCCAACAGACAGTGGGTGTAACAATGCGCAGCCGCCGTTGCCTGATCCTGCTGTTTGTCGCCATGTATCTGTTGATGCTGCTTGGCGGCGCCGCGCTCAAGCCCGGCTATTCACCGCTGTCGCAATACATCAGCGAACTCGGCGCCAGCGGCAGCGCGCATGCGCAGCTGATCAGTCTTTTCGGCTTCGTTCCGGTTGGAGTATTGGCAGCAATGCTGTTGTGGTCGTTTGCCGCGATAGTGCCGGTCACTGGAACCAGCCGGCTCGGCTACTGGCTGCTGATGTTCGAGCCCTTGGCGTGGATAGGGTCGGCGCTGGCACCTTGCGATCCTGGTTGCCCCAACAGCGGCAGTCTGTCGCAATCGCTGCATACCCTGCTCGGCGTGTTCACCTATCTTGGCACCGCCCTTGGGCTGATTCTGCTGGCCACCAATTCCGAAATCCGCCCTGCCACGCGCGCCCTGTGGATCGCCTTGGCCGCGTTCTGGTTGCTGATGTTTGCGCTGATGGGGCTGGAACCGCTACAGCCATGGCGCGGCCTGCTGCAACGCCTGGCCGAATGGAGTGTGTACGCCGCACTGTGCATCAGCGCATGGCGATTGAGCGGCCCAGCGCGCGTCGGCCACAGCGCGATAACACGCGCGCCCGGATAGCCGGTGTACGCTGCGCTCCTCTGCCACCGGAGCATCCGCATGAGCCACCGCAGCCGTCTGGCCGGTTTCATCATTGATTGCCAGGGCACCGACAGCGATGCCGCCGCCGCATTCTGGGCGCCCGCACTCGGCTTGCATGCCGAGCCCGCCTACACCGAAGACGATGGTGCGCAGTACGCCGAGCTGTCAGGCGCACCGGCTGAGCTGCATGTCGAGGTACAGCGCGTTGAACATGCACCGCGTGTGCATCTGGATATCGAATCTGACGATATCGACGCTGAAGCAGACCGGCTTGAAGCACTCGGCGCACGCCGCATCGGCAAGATCAAACGCTGGTGGGTGATGGAAGCCCCGACCGGCCACCGCTTCTGCATCGTGCAGATGAAACATCCGGAACGTGGCCCAGTACCCACTACCTGGAAGTGATGAACTTTTTTCACGACTTCATGCGTTGTGATGTGTTGCAATGCGCGTTCAACTTCAAGGAGCGAACAGCATGGGTTTGATCACCGGAATGATTGTGGGCGGTCTGGGCGGTTTGGCCGCCATCAACATCCTCGCGCTGATGGCAAAAAACAGCGGCAGGCCGCACGACATCACCACCTTCAGCTCCGATGAGAACGTGCTGGCCAAAGTTGATGCCTGGGCAAGTGCACATGGCTACCGCCAGGTCAGGGACATCGACGGCACCCGCGTCTATCGCAAGGGCAACAACATCCTGACCTCGCCGATGTACCTGGAAGTCACCCAGGACGGCAACAAGTACAGCGTCAAGAGCTATACCCAGGTCAATGGACTCATCCTCAGGGGTGATCTTGCGCTCACCGGCGACACCTTCATCGCCAAGGTGCCGCGCTCGATGGCCAAGAAAGCACAGAACACCTTGTTCGCTTCATTGAACGTGCCCGGCCTGCCCTGACCGAGCGGGCAGCGCTGCATCCGTCGCCGCTGCGCAACGACACGGGGATAATGTGCGGCCTGGGTCTATCGGAAGCGCAACAATGAATCCCCCTGTTTCTCTACACAATGCACGTGTATTGGTTGCCGGCGGCAGCCGTGGCATCGGCTTGGCCATCGCTGCTGCCTTTGCCCGCGAAGGGGCAAACCTCAGCATCTGCGCACGCGGCGCAGCGGCGCTGCAGCAGGCCGCTGAAATGCTGTTGCGCGAAGGTGTAACCACCGCGCACACGCAGCAATGCGATCTCGCCGATCCGGCGCAGATCCACGCCTGGATCGATGCCGCCGCAGCCGCGCTGGGCGGTGTCGATATTCTCATCAACAATGCCTCCGGCTATGGCAACGGCAATGACGATGCCAGCTGGCAGGCCGGTTTCGATATCGACCTGATGGCCGCGGTGCGCGCCAGCCGCGCCGCCCTGCCCCATCTGCGCCACAGCACGCTGCCGGCCATCCTCAACATCAGCTCGATCAATGCCTCGGTACCCACGCCGCGCGCGGCGGCCTATTCCGCCGCAAAAGCCGCACTGAACTATTACACCGTGTCGCTGGCCACCGAGCTTGCGCGCGAGAGCATCCGGGTCAACGCACTGGCACCGGGCTCGATCGAGTTCCCGGGCGGCCTGTGGGACCAGCGCCGCAGCAGCGCACCGGAACTCTACGAACATATCCGCGCCAAGATCCCGTTCGGCGGCTTTGGCAATGTCGAGGATGTGGCCAGCACGGCAGTGTTCCTGTGCTCGCCAGCGGCGCGCTGGATCACCGGCCAGGTGCTGGCAGTGGATGGCGGGCAGTCGCTGCCGGCGTAAGCAAGCCGTAGGCGGGTGTTTGTAGGAGCGGCGTAAGCCGCGAAGCTTGCGCCGTCACAGATCCAGGGCTTCGCGGCTTACGCCGCTCCTACAAATCATCTGGCTTCGCGGCTTACGCCGCTCCCACAACGCAAGGCTATCGGCCTCACACCAGCTCCGCCGAGCCCACGATCCGCACGCCCGGGCGCGGGCTCAAGGCCGCCTCGACCAGCGCATCGGCAATCCGCGTGGCCGGATTGATCCGCCATGCGCGCGGCAATACCGGCGCCAGCGTTCCCAACACCACACTGGCCAGGTGCTCACCGGCGCGCCGCTGCGCACGTTCGCCGCCTATCAGGCCCGGGCGGACCAGGGTCAACGAGGCAAACCCCAGCGTGCGCAGGTCCTGCTCCAAGGCACCTTTGACCCGGCTGTAAAAAAACGGTGAGCGCGGGTTGGCGCCGGCCGCCGAGTTCAGCGCGAACACCTCGCAGCCATTGCCGCGCACCGCCCGTGCGATGGCCAGTGGGTAGCCATGGTCAATCCGCTGGAAGGCCTCGCGTGAGCCGGCCTGCTTCATCGTCGAGCCCAGGGCACAGATGGCCGCGTCCACCTGCCAACCGCCTGCCACAGTGGCCAGGTCCTCGAAATCCAGCACCGGGTTCAGCAGCCGGGCGTGCGTTTGCGCCAGCGCGCGCCGGCTTGGCGCGATCACCGCGCTGCAGCGCGGGTCGGCCAGCAACCGCTGCAATACCTGCGCCCCGACCAGGCCGGTGGCGCCAGCCAGCAATACCCGCATGATGTGCTCCTGTGATCTGCTGCAATTCAAGCCCGCTGTTACCTTGCCGATAATGGGGCTTGGATACCACCTCCGGTTGCGCACAGGCGCGGCCACAACCCGCCCGGACCTCTTCGCAATGGCCGATAGCCCCGACGACTCTTCCCCCTCCCGCAGCAGCGGACTGGGGCGCATCCTGGCGCGCCGGCCCACGCCGCCGCCGGTAGCGGCCGTGGAACTCGTCGCCAGTGGCGGCGCGGGCGCGGCGATGCTGCAGCGGCTGTTTATCGGTGCCAACGCGCCGGAGCCAGTGTTGGCGGCATTCGCCCAGGGCATGTGCACCCTGCCCGGCGAGTTGGGCGACATGGGCCAGCGCCTGCACAGTGCCCACGCCGAGAAGGACTGGGAGCGTTACGCGCGGCTGTTGCGGCAGCTGATCGACAAATACATCCGCACGGTAGAGCTGGAATCCAGCAACACCCACAACAGCCAGGCCGAGCAGTTGCGCGACATGTTGCGCGATACCCTCGGCGCGGTGCTGGCCAGCCTGATGCAGCAGTCGCCGGAGCTGGAGCAGCAGGCCCAGCGCATGGGCGAGGAACTGCGCAACTGGCGCAGCGGCCAGCCGCTGCAGCCGGTCGCCGTGCATCTGCGCGAGCTCTGCCACCAGGTTGGCGTGCGCAGCAGCAGCCTGCAGGAACAGCGCGACCTGCTGCTCAACCTGTTCGACATGCTGCTGGAAAACATCGCCGAACTGCTCGATGGCGACAGCTGGCTGCAGGGCCAGATCCGTTCGATCCGGCAGCTGCTGGCCGGGCCGCTGGACGCCAGTTCACTGGAGCAGACACGCAACGATCTGCGCGAGGTGATCTACCGGCAAGGGCTGCTGCGCGAAGGCATCGACCAATCCAAGCAGGCGATGAAGGACCTGATGGTGGACTTCGTGCAGCAGGTGGACGGCATGGTCACCGAAACCGGCGAATTCCATGACCGCATTGCCAGCTATGCCATCGCGGTACGCCAGACCCGCAGCATTTCCGACCTCACCCAGCTGCTGCAGGACGTGCTGCAGGACACCGCGCGGGTACAGGCGCAGGCGGCACGTGCACGCGACCACCTGGCCAATGCCCGCGCCGAGGCCAAGGCCGCCGAGCAGCGTGTGCAGCAGCTTGAACGCGAGCTGGAAGAAGCCGGCAGCCAGCTGCGTACCGACCCCCTGACCGGCGCCCTGAACCGGCGCGGGCTTGAGCAGCAGCTGGGCGAATTACTGGCCGACACCAACACACCGTTGAGCGTGGCCATGCTGGATCTGGACCACTTCGGCCAGACCAATGCCCAGCACGGCCATGCCGGCGGCGACCAGGCCCTTCGCCATCTGGTGGCGGTAACCCAGCAGCGCCTGCGCGGCCGCGACTGCCTGGCCCGGCTCGGCGGCGATGAGTTCGTGCTGGTGCTGCCCGGCCTCAATCGCGCCGCCGCCCTGGAAACCCTGCGCCAGTTGCAGCAGCAGCTGGCACAGCGCCCGTTCCTGCACGAAGAACAGCGGGTGCAGGTGCGTTTCAGCGCCGGCGTTGCCCAGGCGCAGCCCGGCGAAGCCCTGCAGGCCCTGCTGCAACGTGCCGACCAGGCCCTGTATGCAGCCAAGCGTGTCGGCCGCAACCAGGTGCTGCCGGCCGACTGACTGGCCGCCTGCCGGGTAATCGACGCGCGCCTGTGATATTTCCTGCGCTGGTGCGAATCACCCGGGCATGGACATCACTGCGACCGACCCCATTGCCGATCTGCAACAGCGCTTTGCCCACCTGCTGGCACAGCATCAGGGCATCGTGCTCAAGGTTGCGCGTGGCTACTGCACGCAGCGCGAGGACCGCAGCGACCTGATCCAGGAGATCAGCACCCAGGCCTGGCGCGCGTTTCCCGGCTTCGACCCGCAGCGCGCACAGTTCAGCACCTGGCTGTACCGCATCGCCCTGAACATCGCCATCTCGCAGCTGCGCGCCCGTGAGCTGCGCCGGCATTACCACAGCGACGTCACCCTCGATGACGCGCAGGCCAGCGTCGCCGACAAGGCCGAGGACAGCGCAAGCCTGGCCCAGCTCAACCAGTTGATCCACGCCTTGCCGGCGTTGGACCGGGCGCTGTTGCTGCTGCATCTGGATGACTGCAGCCACCGCCAGATCGGCGAAGTACTCGGCATCAGTGCCAGCAATGCCGCTACCCGTCTGCACCGGCTGCGCCAGCAACTGCGCAGCCAGTTCGACCCCGTCCCACCCACACCCACCCAGCGAGACTGAGCACATGCAACTGGACCAACTCAAAGCCGCCTGGGCAGATCAGGCGCAACGTATCGATCAGCTGGAAGCACACGCCCTGCAGGCCTGGCAGCAACCACGACAGCACGCCGTGCGGCGCCGCCTGCGCTGGTTCGGTGGCCTGCAGCTGGCCTGGTTGCTGGTATGGATCGGGGTGACCGTGCTGGCTGCCGGCTTCTGGGTCGAACACCGGCAGGTGCCGCAGCTGCTGTTGGCCGGGCTGGCCTTGCATGTGTATGCCATCGCCGCGATCTGGGTCTCGATCACCCGCGCCCTGCTCGCCAGGCATGTGGATATGGCTGCGGCACCGGTATTGATCCAGCAACAACGGCTGGCCCGCCTGCGCCGCTTCACTGCGCTCACCGAACTTGGCCTTGGCCTGCCCTGGTTCTGGCTATGGCTGCTGGCCCTGCAATGCCTGTGCGTGCAGTGGCTGGGACTGGACCTGTATGCGATGGCGCCGGCGTGGTTCCTTGGCACCTTGGGGTTCGGCGTGGTGGTGATGCTGGGCAGCGTTGCTGCAGCACGTTGGATGATGCGACGCGTGCCGGCAAGCCATCGATTGCAGCGGCTGCTGGATAGCCTGTCCGGGCAATCGCTGGCGCGTGCACAGCAGCAGTTGCAGGAGTTGGAGCGAGGCCTGCACTAGTTGTGCCTGCGGTTGTAGGAGCGGCGTCAGCCGCGAAGCAGACAATCTTTCAGACACCTACCGCGCAGTGAATCGCATGGCGGGGCCGGTGACGCTATCTGCTTCGCGGCTGACGCCGCTCCTACAAAATCAAATTCAATGCGCCGCTTTCGCCCCGCGCATACGCTGGATCATGGTTACCACGGTCAGCACTACTGCGCCGATGATGATGCCCACCACCATGCTGCCCAGCGCATTGGCCAGCCATTCCAGATTGGAAGGCGCCAAGCCGATCACGAAGTGATGCAGGGCCGGAATGGCATGCACCAGGATGCCGCCGCCGACCAGGAACATCGCTGCGGTACCGGCAACCGACAAACCGCGCATCAGCCACGGCGTCGCATACAGCAGGCCGCGACCAAACGCTGCCAGTACGCGGCCCTTGTCCAGCAACCAGGCGCCAATGTCATCAAGCTTGACGATGCCGGCTACCAGGCCATAGACGAATACCGTCATGCCCAGTGCAATGGCAATCAAGGTCACAACCTGCTGACTGAACGGTGCGTGCGAGATCACCCCCAGCGACAGCACGATGATCTCCGCCGACAGGATGAAATCGGTGCGCACCGCGCCCTTGATCTTGTCCTTCTCGAACGCCACCAGATCGACCTTTTCGTCGGCGATGGCTTTCAGCCGTTCGGCCTTGTGCGCCTCGTCCTCGTCCTTGGAATGCAGGAATTTGTGCGCCAGCTTTTCCACGCCCTCATAGCAGAGGAAGGCACCGCCGATCATCATCAGCGGCGTGATCGCCCACGGCAGCCAGGCGCTGATCGCCAGCGCCGCCGGCACCAGGATGGCCTTGTTGACCAGCGAGCCCTTGGCCACCGCCCACACCACCGGCAACTCCCGGTTGGCGTTGACGCCGGTCACCTGCTGCGCGTTCAGCGCCAGGTCGTCGCCGAGCACGCCGGCGGTCTTCTTGGCCGCGACCTTGGTGAGGATGGAGACGTCATCCAGCAAGGCGGCGATATCGTCTAGCAGGGCAAACAGGCTGGCTCCAGCCATGGGTCACCGTCAGGTCATAGGTCAGGGGAAGGGGGATTCTCACTCATTCAAGGCGCAATCGGGGCGGAGCGCTGCGTATTCACCCCTCTGCAACCCGCCAGCAGCGACACTGCCAACTCTGCCGACAGGGAGACACCCGCTTGATGGAACCGACCGCCAGCGACAACCCGACCACCGTGGGCGGCAACAGCCGACGCCAACAGATCGTGCGGCTGCTGCTGCGCTATCGCAACTCGGGCGTGTTTTCCGGCATCTCGCTGGATGGCGAAATACCGCGCCTGGGCCGGCCACCGGCCACCGGCAACCCCACCCAGTTCGTCGCCGACCTGGAGGCGCTGGGTACCACCTTCGTCAAGCTCGGCCAGGTGCTCTCCACCCGTCCGGACATGATTCCGCCCGAATACGTGGCCGCGCTGGAGCGCATGCAGGAGCAGGTTGCGCCGATCCCGGTCGAGCAGATCCGGGCGGTGATCGAGGAAGACCTGGGCGTGCCGGTCAACAAACTGTTTGCCTGGTTCGACCCGGAACCACTGGGCTGCGCGTCCATCGCCCAGGTCCATCGGGCCGAACTGCACGATGGCCGCGAGGTCGCCATCAAGGTGCAGAAACCCGATATCGCCGCCCAGCTGCGCTCGGATATCGGCGTGCTGCGCAGTTTCGCCAGCGCCGCCGACCACCTCACCCGGGTCGGCCGCAGGGTGCGTTTCTCTGACTGGCTGGGCGAGTTCGCCAAGACCCTCCGCATGGAGCTGGACTACGAAGCCGAGGCCGCCAACCTGGCACGCTTCGGCCAGCATCTGGCGCCCTACCCCGAGCTATGGGTGCCGCAGCCGGTATGGGACCTGTGCGGGCGGCGGGTGCTGACCATGGAACTGGTGCACGGCGTGCGCGTTGATGCCATCCCGCAGGTGCGCCGCACCGAGCAGTCGATGGTGCCGCTGGCCGCCGCGCTGGTGCGCGGCTATCTGGACCAGATTTTCGTGCATGGCGAAATCCACGCCGATCCGCATCCCGGCAACCTGCGGGTGACGCCGCAGGGCCAACTGGCGATCTTCGATCTGGGCATGGTGGCGCATGTGCCACCGCGCCTGCGCCAACGCCTGCTCAAGGTGTTGTTCGCCGCAGTGGACGGCCGTGGTGAGGAAGTGGCCGACGAAATCATCGGCATCAGCACCCGGCTTGAGGACTACGACGAGGAGCGTTACCTGCGCGAGACCGGGCAGATGATTGCCCGCTACGCCGCCAACGGCACCTTGTCCGAAGGTCATGTGGTGCTGGAGATCGTACGCATCGCCACCGCCAGCAACCTGCGCACGCCGCCGGAGCTGAGCCTGCTGGGCAAGGCCCTGCTCAACCTGGAAGGCGTATGCCGCTTCCTCGCGCCGGAAATGAAAACCCGGCGCGTGGTCGAAAAACAGCTGCAGCATGTGATGCGCGCGCATTTCCGCAAATCCTTGTCGGCGGCAAATCTGGCCAGCGAGGCAATGGAACTGCAGCAGCTGCTGCGCAACGGGCCACGGCGCATGTCCGACATCCTCAGCCTGCTGGCCGAGAACCGGCTGCAGATGAAGGTCACCGGGCTGGACGAATCGCGGCTGATGGAGAACATCCAGAAGGTTGCCAACCGTATCGCCGGCGGCCTGATCACCGCCGCCCTGCTGCTCTCCTCCACCCTGCTGATGCGGGTGCCGACGCGCTTGAACCTGTTCGGCTATCCGGCCTTTGCGATGGTGCTGTTCCTGCTGGGTGTGTTCATCGGCCTGGGCCTGATCGTCAGCTCGCTGCTGTTCGATCGCCGCACCCGCGCGCGTGCACGCGAAGAACGCGGCCACCGCTGAACACAAAGCAGGCCACGTAGCCCGGGTAAGCGCAGCGCACCCGGGACCATGCAACAGATGCACGACTACAGCAGCCGAGCGATCGAATCTTGCTGATGTGATCAGTGCAAGGCATCACTTCGATCATCCCTCACTGTGTAGGAGCTGCATGTCCCGGGTGCGCTGCGCTTACCCGGGCTACGTCGCTGCGCCGCACTACGTGACCAGTTCAATTGCGGCGTGAGAAGCGACAGTGGAAGTCGCCAGTAATTGGCAGAAAAGCACACACTCTCACCTCGCCTCACACGCGTCAGCGCGCCATGCATACCGCGACCAACGGTTGATGAATACAACTCCGCTGTCCGAACATTTCAGTCAGGTTACGGCAGGCAACATCCAGTTGCCTTTGCCACACCGCTGAAACAGCCGTGTGGCAGGCGATAGCGGCTGCGGCCGTTGCCCCTGTCTCCGCTACCCACGTGACCGCATGCATTGGATCATCTGGCTGTCTCTGGCAGCACTGTTTGTATTGTTGATGTTGTCACCCACCCTGGCACGGCTGAAGGCAGGCCTGCTCTCACTGTTGTTGCTGGCCATGAGCGGCTGGTGGCTGATCGACCAGCTCAGCGGCGATGGCATCAACTCGGCCACGCTGTACCACCTGCGCAGCGACATGGAAGGCGCCGGTGTCGGCGATTTCAGCGCCTACATCATCGGCTTCATCGCGCTGCTGCTGCTCTCATTCACGCCTTTGTTGCTGCTGCGTGTGCGCCGCCTGCAGCTGCCGCGTCATGGCGTAGCGATATTTGCCGGGTTTACCTCACTGCTGCTGAGCACCGTGCTGCTCAGCCCCTTGTATGCCGATGCCAAGCGCATCCACCAGCAGATGCAGCCGGTGGATTACAGCGTGGTGGCGCCGGAGTACCAACTGCCGTCCAAGCCGCTGGCACAGCGCCCCAACATCGTCTGGATCTACGGCGAGAGCCTGGAACGCACCTATTTGAACGAGGCCGTGTTCCCCGGCCTGATGCCCAACCTCACCCGGCTTGCCGGCGAAGGCCTGGATTTCCGCAACATCGCCTCGGCCGATGGCAGCGGCTGGACCATCGCCGGCCTGGTCTCCTCCATGTGTGGCGTACCGCTGACCACCGCGCAGGGCGATGAGAACAGCATGGGGCGGATGGGCCGCTTCTTGCCCGAGGCCTTCTGCCTTGGCGACTATCTGAAGCAGCAGGGCTATAGCAATCACTACCTGGGCGGCGCCAATGGCCAGTTCGCGGCCAAAGCCGATTTCCTGACCTCGCATGGCTTCGACGACGTGCGCGACCTGGAGTGGTTCCAGCAGCAGAAAATCGCCAAGCAGCACTTCTCCAACTGGGGCGTGCACGATGACGTGTTGCTGGAGCGCGCCTATGAGCGCTTCCTTGAACTGTCCGAGCGCGGCCAGCCGTTCATGCTGACCGCGCTGACCATGGACACCCACCATCCTGCCGGGCACCTGCCGGTTGCCTGCAGGAACACACGCTATCGCAGCGCGCACGGCAACATCGGCCTGCTCAATGCGCTCAAGTGCAGTGACCGCTTGATCTCGCGCCTGGTGGACCGCATCCGCAGCAGCCAGTTCGCCGACAACACCCTGGTAGTGGTGGCCTCCGATCACCTGGCCATGCCCAATGATCTGAGCCATGTACTGGAACCGCAGAAGCGCGAGAACCTGTTGCTGTTCCTCGGCAACAAGCTGCAGCCGCGCCAGATCAACGTGCAGGCCGGCACCACCCTGGACTCGGGCGCCACCGCACTGCAGCTGCTGGATCCAGCCATTGATGCGATTGGCTTTGGTCGCTCGCTGTTGAACCCGCAGCGCCCGGCCAGTGCCAGCGTCGCCGCCACCGGCGGTGACACCCTGGCCTATGCCCGCTACAGCGCTTTCGCACGCTCGCTGTGGCTGGGCGAACAGACCCGCATGCTGCGGCTGGAGCAGGACCAGCTGCTGGTGGGTGTGCAGAAAGTGCAGCCGCCGGTGTTGCTGGAATACGACCAGCAGTGGGACCTGAAATCGGTGTACCTGGAAAACACCACGCGCAAGTTCGAGGAAGCCGATCCGCAGCACCGCCTGGCCTATGTCGACCGTTGCACGGCATTTGAAGATGGCTCCGGCGATGGCCAGTGGTGCGCGCTACTGCTCGACAGCGACCAAGGCATGCGCCTGTACCGCGACGCGCAGCTGCGCCGTGGCATTGCCGTAGACGCACCGCTGCAGACCTTCAGTGGCCCGCGCCCCAGCGTGCGTCAATCACGCATGATCAGCCAGAAGCCGCGTCATGCCGGCCCCGGCCAGTACGTGCTGGAGTTGTACGCCGCACAGCGGCCGACGCGCGCGTTCTGGGTGGAGGCCGTGTCCTCCAAACGGCAAGTGGTGGTTGCCCAGCAATGGGTGCAGGCCGACAGCCAGGGCCGCATCCGCATGCCGGTGGGCGTGGACCAGGAAATCGACGATCTGGAAATCCGCGCCTGGCTCAACCACGCCGAACAACTGGCCATCGACGACTACGCACTGGTCCCGGCCAGCGATCATCCGAGGTCGTGACAGACCGTCAAGCTGTCTGTAGGAGCGGCACAACCCTGTAGGAGCGGCGTAAGCCGCGAAACCGGAAATGCCGCAGTTACCGGTACATCTGCAATCTGATGAACCATCAGCTTCGCGGCTGACGCCGCTCCTACAACCAAAAGCGGCTGATGAACTTGGCCGCACACGCCGCTTCCTTGTGGGAGCGGCGTAAGCCGCGAAGCCGGGAATGCTGCAGTTACCAGCCCGTCTGCAATCAGATGGACCATCAGCTTCGCGGCTTACGCCGCTCCTACAGCCAAGCGCGACTGATGGATTTGGCCGCAACCGCCGCTGTTTTGTAGGAGCGGCGTAAGCCGCGAAGCCGGGAATGCTGCAGTTACCAGCCCGTCTGCAATCTGCTGAACCATCAGCTTCGCGGCTTACGCCGCTCCTACAGGCTGACGCCGCTCCCACAATTCAACCGCGCGCGATCATTGCTCCGGGTCGCGCACCAGATGGATATCGGTGGGCGTCACCAGCGCGATGCCGGCCGCGGCGCTCTGCTCCAGCAGGGCGAACAGCACATCACTGCGCGTGCCGTAGACATTCCGCGCCGATGACACATAGGCAAAGCTGTTCACCGCCACCTGGCCGCCACTGATCGAATCAATGAAGAACGACGGCGCCGGGTCGATCAGCACGCTTTCGTTGGCCGCGTAGATCCCCAGCAACAAGCTGCGCAGCTGCCCCACATTGGTGCCCAGCGGCACCGAGAACTGCACCTGGATGCGGCCTAGGGCATTGGCCATGGTCATGTTACGGATGGTCTTGGTGATCAGCTCCGAGTTGGGCACGATCAAGGTCGAACGGTCACCGACCTGGATCTCGGTCGAGCGCACCGAGATGCGGCGGATATCGCCTTCCTGGTCACCGATCTTGATCCAGTCACCGATCTTCACCGGCCGCTCGGCCAGCAGGATCAGGCCCGACACGAAGTTCTGGGTAATGGCCTGCAGACCAAAACCAATACCCACCGACAAGGCACTGGCCAGCAAGGCCACCTTCTCGAAACCGATGCCCAGTGCCGCCAGCGCCCACAACGCGGCAAGCACGATGCCCAGGTAATGGGCGACGGTGCTGATCGAATTGCGCGCACCGATGTCCAGCTCGGTCTTGGGCAGATAGGTATCCACCAGCCAGCGCTGCACCACGCGCATCAAGGCCAGGCCCAATGCCAGCACCAGCACCGCGCTGAAGATCGATGCCGGGGTCAGCAGGTTGCCGCCGATCTTGATGCCGGCAGACAGGCGTTCCAGCCAGCTGTACAGCGCACTGACATTGCCGAACGGCGCAACGAACGCGGTGATGCCCAGCATCACCAGGGCAACCCGTGCACTGGCCGACAGCAATACCCCGGCCTGCTCCAGGCGGCTGGCCGACAAGCCGGTGGACAGCCGCAGCATGCGCCCGACCGCACTGTCCGGCGCCAGCAGCCACAACGCGAAGTCATCGGCAAAGCGCGTCAGCAGAGTGGTCGCCAGCACCACCACCGTGCCCCACACCATCTGCTGGGCGATGAACATGGCGAAGTTGAGGTAGCCCAGCAAGGTCGCCACCAGGGCGGCGGAAATGCTCAGGTAGCCGCCCAGCCGGGCGACGATCAACCAGCCGCTACGCGGCGCCCGTGGCGTGCGGCCACTGCTCGCATCCTCCTGCTCCACCCGCGCCGCCTCGGCCGCGCGGCGCCGATGCAGGCCGGCCAGCGTTGCCAGCATGCTCATGATCAGCACCACGTAGGTGAGCGCGATCAGGCCATCCAAGGTCACCGTGCCAACCGCCGAGGTACGCGCGGCGCGATTGACCTCGCGCAGCAGCATGGTCAGCCAGGTCAGGCTGGCCGCGCCCCAGGCGAAGTGGCGCAGGCGTGATGCGGCCACATCATCGATATCCAGCAGCCGCCAGGTGGGCCGCGACGGCACCAGCAGGCTGGCTGCGACCGCACCGATGAAGGCGGCGACAAACGTCGCGGCGACAAAGGTGTTGGCTACCGATTCCAGCCGCGGCGCAATCGCATCGATGGCCTGCAGGCTGGTCACCAGCACCTTGGCGGCCAGCCCCGGCAGCAGGGTGCCGACCAGCAGCAGCCATACCGCAAGCCCGGTACGACGCAGGCGCCCGGCCGGCGCACGCTCGGAAGCGGCATAACGGCGGCCCAGATGACGCAGCCAGATGCGCAGCGGGAACAGCATCAGCAAGGCCAGCGACGCACCCAGCAAGGGAGCGCCCCAACCCTGCTTGCCCACCGCTTTCAGCAGCGTCGTACTGGCCTGGCGGTACAGCGAGTGGAAGCGGCTGTAGTCATCGGGCAGGTGTTGGGCAAACTCCCGCCACAACGCCGGTGACAAGGGCGAGCCCACCTTGCGGCCGAGCTGTTCACCGAACTGCTGCGCACGGGTTTTCTCGATCGACTCGCTGGCCTGCTTGGCCTCCTCGGCCAACAGCTTGCCGCGCTTGATATCGGCATCGATCTGGCTGCGTTGCTGGTCCAACAGTTTGCGCTGGCGGGCGATGTCGGCTTCTTCGCCACCTTCCGGGGCCGGCCCCAGTTGCTCGATGCGGGCATCGAGCTGGCTCAACTCCGGCTGCAGGGCCAGCACGCTGGCCTCGGCTTCCCGCTGCGCCTGGTTGGCACGCTCGGCCAGCGTCTTCAGGGTTTCCGGGGCGTCGGCATCATTGACCGCGCGCTTGACCGACTCGACCGCCCGCGAGGCCTGTTCAATGCGGGCCTGCGGGCTGGACTCGGCCGCCACATTCGGGGCCGCTGCCAGCGCGGTACCGCTGGCAAACAGGCCAGCCTGGGCCACCAGGAAAACAAACAACAGCGCGCGCAGCGGACGCAGGAAACGTTGGGCAGGCAAGGCAGGGCACCGGATCGCGCGGACTACCGCGCCTGCGGGGCACTATATGTCAGCACGTGTTCACATCCTGCAAAACAGCGCCCATTACTCAGTATTTCAACGCCAGTTCGGGGATATGGCCGCGGTTGAGCTCGTAGATTTCCTGGAACTCTTCCTCGGTCAATTCGTCCGGCGCATACACCGCCACCTGCTCCCACACCTGGGTGGTGGGCAGCGGCTGGCGGGGGCCGGCACGCAATGAAAAACCATGCCCTTCGTACTCGACCACCTCGGGCACCTGCTGCCAATGCTCGCGCGCATAGCGGTTCTGCCCCTTGAGCAGGATCACGACAAACATGGATAACTCCCGTCTTCGGATGCGGCCAGCCTAGCGCAGCCATGTTTGCCCGGCGCGAAGAGAGCGCAGCGGCGCCGGTACCGTGCAGTGAATGGCAAATCGACCTGGCCGGCACAATGCCTTAACCGGCGGTGGCCTATAGCTGGTGCCCCGCGCAACCTGCGCCGCAGCCGAAGAGGTCATCCATGAATCAACACTCCTCCCTGGCAACCGTCCCGCACGTGGATCTGCAACGCTATCTGGGCACCTGGTACGAGGTGGCACGCCTGCCGATGCGGCATGAGCCCGAAGATGCCACCGACATCAGCGCCCACTACTCGCTCAACGAAGATGGCAGCGTCCGTGTGCAGAACCGCTGCCTGCGCGGCGGCAACCTGGAAGAGTCCATCGGCCAGGCCAAACCCATCGATGACAGCAACAGCAAACTGGAAGTGAGCTTCCTGCCCGAAGGCCTGCGCTGGATCCCCTTCACCAAGGGCGACTACTGGATCATGCAGCTGGACGCGGCCTACACCAGCGCACTGGTCGGCAGCCCGGACCGCAAATACCTGTGGCTGCTGGCGCGCCTGCCGCAGATGGACGCCACCACCCGCGACCATTACATCGCCTATGCGCAGCAGCAGGGCTTTGATACCGGGCCGCTGATCCATACCCCGCACACCGGCCACCCGACCGGCTGAGCCCGGCTGCATCGGCGCGGAGGCCGGCATGGACCTGAAAAGTGGCTACCCGTTCTGGGCCATCCGCAATGGCCTGATGCAGGCCTTCCCGCCCTTGCAGCAGGATCTGCGCTGCGAGGTGGTGGTGATTGGCGCCGGCATCACCGCCGCACTGATCGCCGATCAACTGCTGCAGCATGGCCACGAAGTCGCGGTCATAGAGCAGCGCGATGTTGGCTGGGGCTCCACCGCCGCCAGCACCGCGCTGCTGCAGTATGAAATCGACACGCCAATGCGTGAGCTGGCAAAACGCCATGGCCTTGACGCGGCCCTGCTGGCGTACCGCGCCTGCGCGCAGGCGATCGAGCAACTGCAGGAACTGGCGGCACAGGTAGGCGAGGTCGATTTCCGCGACGCACAGAGCCTGTACTACGCCAGCCGGCGCCGGCACCTGCGGCCGCTGCTGGAAGAATTCGAGCTGCGCAGCCGCCACGGTTTCGCGGTGGACTGGCTCGATGCTGAAGGTGTTGCCAAAGACTATGGCTTCGCCGCACCCGGCGCCATTCTCAGCACGCCTGCAGCGAGCATGGACCCTTACCGGATGGCTTACCGTCTGCTTGGGCGCGTGCAGGCGCAGGGCGGCCGGGTGCATGACCGCTGCCGTGTGAATCATATCGAGAGCAACGCCAGGCACGTCCATCTGCGCACCACCGAAGGCATCAACATCCGCTGCCGGCATCTGGTCATGGCCGCCGGTTACGCCAGCCAGCGCTGGCTGCAGCAGCGGGTGGCGCGCAACCGCAGCAGCTACGCCTTCGTCACCGATCCATTGCCCGCCGACGCACTGGGGCCACTGCGCAACACTCTGTTATGGGAAACCGCCCGCCCCTATCTCTACCTGCGCAGCACCGCCGACAACCGCCTGTTGATTGGCGGCGAGGACGACGCGGTGGACGTGCCGTTGCGGCGCGATGCACAGGTCGACCGCAAGGCAAAGCGCCTGGCCGGCAAGGTCGCCCGGCTGTTCCCACATCTGCCGATCCAGCCCACCTTCGCCTGGGCCGGCACCTTTGCCGAAACCGAGGATGGCCTGCCGTTCTTCGGCGCACATCCGCAATGGGGCCCGCGCGTGCATTTCGCCATGGCCTACGGTGGCAATGGCATCACCTATTCGATGATCGGCGCCGGCCTGGTGCGCGCCGCCATCGAGCGACGCCGGCACCCGCTGGCGCAGCTGTTCTCCTTCCAGCGACTGGACTGAGGTAGCCGCCGCCACCGGCAGGCGACAGCCATCATTCAAATCATTTCTGGTAGCGTTCAGGCTGCCTCACCATCGCGGTGCGGCCCTGTAGCGGAGCGGTTGCACCATGATCCGAACATTCCTATCTGCGGTTGTGCTGCTGGCCCCGGCTGTTGCCATGGCGCAGGACACCGCAACCGCACCGGGCGGCTTGGACCTGAGCGTGCCGCAGGCGCCGTTGCGCTACCTGGGCGAGACCGACTACAAGGGCGATGCACCAGGCACCTACTACGGCGACCAGAGCGGCCCGGCACCGCGCAAGGACCAGCCCGGCGCCCAGGTGATGGACGACAAACTGCAGGTGCACGGCGCGGTGAGTGCCGGCATCGGCTATTCCAAGGCCTACGGCAACAGCAACTGGCAGGCCGTGGACCTGAACCTGGGCAAGAACTACAACAACGACGAAGGCGAAAGCCGCCGCGTCAACCTGAACATCCACATGAGCAAGAGCGAAGGCCCCGGCCCCTATGGCTATGGCCCGGGCCCGGGTTTTGGCCCAGGCCCCTGGGGCGGCTGGTAAGCCGCACCAAACCCCTTCTGGCGGCTGCCAAGCCGGCACCAAAACCCTTCTGGCGACTGCTGAGCCAGCCGCACGCCACTTGGCTGCGGTAAACCCGTCACTCGCCAGCCGCTAGCTGCTGGCGCGCATCCACAGGCAATCCAGCGCGTCCAGCGCGATATGCACCAACAGGCCGATGCCGAACAGGCGGGTGCGCTTGGGCACGGTCAATCCGGCATACAACACGATGGCTGGCGCGGTATGCAACGGGTGGAAGCCGATGCTGCAACGGCCCGGCGCGTAGATCGGGTCGGCCAGCAGATGGTCCAGGTCGATCACCCAGCCCAACAGCAGCAACATCCACGCCTTGCCGAACTGCGGGCGCCAGAACAACCAGGCCAGCAAGGCCGGCACTGCCACATGCAGGCACAGGTGCAGGATCGCGCGCAGGCTCATCGCCAACCCTGCCCGGCGGGGACAGATCGGGCGGTATTGGGCGCGGCGGGAGCAGGTGCGGAAGGACGCATGCAGGCGGATTTGGCTGAACCGGCCCCAATTGTAGGCCGGAGGCCCGCCGGTGCGGCGTTACACTATGCCCCCGCAGGCAGTTCCGCCGCGGTGGTTCCGGAGTGGCAATGATCAACAACGACGTACTGCGCAGCATCCGCTACATGCTCGACCTCAGCGACAGCATGGTGGTGGACACCATTCACTTGGCCGATCCCAGCTTCGAGGTGGATGCGGCACAGGTGCACGATTTCCTGCGCAAGGACGACGAGCCGTTGTTTGAAGCCTGCCCGGACGCGGTGTTGTCGCGTTTTCTGGACGGCCTGATCTACCACTACCGTGGCCGCGACGAATCGCAGCCGCAGCGCCCGCCGGAAAAGCGCATCACCAACAACATCGTGCTGAAGAAGCTGCGCGTGGCCTTCGAACTGAAGGACATGGACATGCACGCGATCTTCGAGGCGGCCGGCTTCCCGATGTCCAAGCCGGAGCTGTCGGCACTGTTCCGCCAGCCGGACCACAAGAATTACCGCGAATGCGGCGACCAGGCCCTGCGCAACTTCCTCAAGGGCCTGACCCAGCGCGTGCGCCCGGCGTAAGGTTCGCTGCGACCGCTCCCCTGCTTTGTTGTGGGAGCGACTGCTCCCTTGTAGGAGCGGCGTCAGCCGCGAAGCTACCGTTCCACCCGAAGCAGCAGATTATTCAGATCCGGTCGAAGAAAGGCCGTCGCACGGATGCATCCGTTGCTTCGCGGCTGACGCCGCTCCTACAAGCCGGCGCCGACAAGCCCCGAATCCATCCGGCGCTTACAGAATCCGGTAAACCCGCGCCTTCGGCAGGTCTTCATCCACCTGCAGGAACCAGCGCCCGGCGATGCCGGGGATCACTTCGATCTCAGGCGACTGCAAGGTATTGCGCAGGCGCATCTGGCCCTTGAGCACCTTCCACTGCTGGCCATTGGCCAGCACGAACACGGTGCCCGGCTCCCAGCCTTCCACCGCACCTTGCACCTGGCTATGCACCGGGCCTTCCTCCAGGCCGATCTGCATGGGGGCAGGCGTGGGTGTGCCGGCAACGGCTGCAATCGGCGCGGTTTCGCTGAGCATGCGATTGAGCAGCTGCAACTGCTGCGCACTCAGCCCGACCTGCTGAAGCTGTTCGGCGCTCAGGCGCTGCTCCAGCGGCAGATAGTCGCGCTGCTGGCTCCAGGCCAGCGGGGTGATAGACAGCAGGATTGCGGCAAGCAGCAGGCGGGTTTTCATGCTCAAGGTCCTTCCGGCCGATGCCGGTTGAGGCGCACTTTGCTGCAGTTTGGTTGCAGTGGCGTTACATGAAGCAGAGCAGGAGCTTGCCCTCACCCCAACCCCTCTCCCGCACGCGGGAGAGGGGCTCGCATTGCTTGGCCTCGCAGTACATTAGCCCTCTCCCGCAAGCGGGAGAGGGGCTCGGACCGCTTGCGCTCGCAGCGCAGTAGCCCCTCTCCCGCGTGCGGGAGAGGGGTTGGGGTGAGGGGAAGCTTCCAGCTAGAAATCCAAAACCCAAAACCAACCCAAAAGAAAAGGCCCGGCATAAGCCGGGCCTTTCTTCGCTACATGGCGCTAAAGCGCCTTGTGCGTCTTACCAGCTGAAGCGCGGACCCACGGTCCACTGCTTGTCACCGTTGTTGAACATCTTGATGTCGCCATTGATGCCCCAGTTCTGGTTCAACTTCACCTGGCCACCAAGGCGGCCGTAGAAGTCACCTTCCGGGCTGATGTCGTGCTTCTTGCTGAAATCTTCGTAGCCAGCCATTGCATACACTTCAGCGTGCTGGCCGAAAGCGGTGCGGATACCGGCTTCAGCGCTGTAGCCGTTGAAATCCAGGCCCTGGGCAAACTTTTCGTCGTACTTTTCGTAAGCCACGCGAGCAACGAAGTCGGTGGTCGGGGCGATTTCCTTGTTGAAACCGGCACCGACGCGCCACTGGTCGACGTCAAGGTTGGTGCGCGAGATTTCCTGACGGGTGTATTCGCCAAACGCGTGGAAATTCGGCAGGAACGCGTAGGAACCCTTTACACCCCAGCCTTCGGCCTTGCCGTCAGCCGAAGTCTTGGCGTAATCGGCTTCGGCATAGTTGTAGGACAGGCCGTCAGCAGCAGAAGCGGCAAACGGAAGGGCGGCAACCAGCGCCAGGGCAATCAACGAAGTCTTCATGGGGTACTACCTCTGCATTACTGAGCTTGATGGCACGACAGCAAAGAGCTGTCTGCGTCCGTATGTAAGTTTTCCGTTAGTCGCCCCAACAAACCCTGAAACAGCCCCTGCAATAAAACGTCGATTTTTGGCTTCTATTCAGGCGATTTCTGGCACGCGCGGGGCGCGTGCACGTTGAATCGCATTCATTTGCGCAAATGCACGCAATATTCAGCGTGCGCGCTTACCCGCCGCAACGCCGCCAAAGGTGGTCGGCAAGGCCGCGTCATGCAGGGGCACGCCGGTCTCGATGTCCCGCAGGATCGGGCAATCCGGGCGCTCGTCGCCGGCGCAGCAGTTGGCCAGCGCCTGCACCGTCTGCACCATGTCCTGCAGCTCGGCGATGCGCTGCTGCAGCACCTGCACGTGCTCCAGCGCCATGCGCTTCACATCGGCGCTGTGCCGCGAGCGGTCGCGCCACAGCTCCAGCAGTTCACCGATGCGCTCCACGCTGAAGCCCATGTCGCGCGAGCGCTTGATGAAGCCCAGGGTGTGGATGTCGCGTGGCGTATACACGCGGTAACCGGCATCGGTGCGTGCCACCGGCCCGATCAGGCCGGTGTCCTCGTAGTAGCGGATCATCTTGGCCGAGATGCCGGTGGCCTTGGCGGCCTGGCCGATGTTCATGCCTTCATCCATCATCATCGCTCCTCACGCCTCGCTCTGTGGTGCACGGAAACGCTTCAACCGCAGCGCATTGCCGAGCACGAATACCGACGACAAGGCCATCGCCCCGGCCGCGAACACCGGTGACAGCAGGATGCCCCAGACCGGATACAACACGCCGGCAGCAACCGGAATCAGCGCGGTGTTGTAGGCGAAGGCCCAGAACAGGTTCTGGCGGATATTACCCATCGTCGCCTTGCTCAGCGCGATGGCGTTGGGAACGCCCTGCAGGCTGCCCGACATCAGCACCACGTCGGCGGCCTCGATCGCCACATCGGTGCCGGTGCCGATCGCCATGCCGACATCGGCCTCGGCCAGCGCCGGTGCATCGTTGATGCCGTCGCCGACATAGGCCAGGCGGCCATGCGCGGCCTTGAGCCGGCGCACCGCGTCTACCTTGCCTTCCGGCAGCACTTCGGCCACCACTTCGTCGATGCCCAGCTGGCGGGCGATGGCTTCGGCGGTACGGCGGTTGTCGCCGGTGATCATCGCCACCTTCAGGCCCAGCGCATGCAGGCTGGCGATGGCGGCGCGGGTGTCGTGCTTGATTGGATCGGAGACGGCGATGATCGCCGCCAGGCGGCCGTCCAGCGCGGCGTACAGCGGGCTCTTGCCCTCCTCGCCCAGCCGCTGCGCATCGGCGGCAAACACCGTCACGTCCAGGCCGAGTTGCTGCATGAAGCGGTCCGCGCCCACTTCCACGCGCACACCGTCCACGTTCGCACGCACGCCGTAACCGGTCACCGATTCAAACGCATCCACGGCCGGCAGCTGCAAGCCTTCCTGCTGCGCGGCGGTGACGATGGCGCGGGCAATCGGATGCTCGGAGCGGTCTTCCACCGCCGCCACGCGCGCCAGCACATCGCCGCGCTGGAAGCCTGCGGCCAGCTGCAGATCGGTCAGCAGCGGGCGGCCTTCGGTCAGGGTGCCGGTCTTGTCCACCGCCACCACCTGCGCTTCCTTCAGCAGCTGCAGCGCCTCGCCCTTGCGGAACAGCACGCCCAGCTCGGCACCGCGGCCGGTACCGACCATGATCGAAGTCGGCGTGGCCAGCCCCATCGCACACGGGCAGGCAATGATCAGCACCGCCACCGCATTGACCAGGCCGAAGGTCAGCGCCGGATCCGGGCCGAAGATCAGCCATACCACGAAGGTCAGCGAGGCCAGCCCCATCACGATCGGCACGAACCACAGGGTAATGCGGTCGACCAGGGTCTGGATCGGCAGCTTGGCGCTCTGCGCCTGTTCCACCAGGCGGATGATCTGCGCCAGCACCGTTGCCCCGCCCACCGCGGTGGCACGCACGCCGAGCGCACCTGTCTGATTGACGGTGCCACCAATGACGGTACTGCCCGGCGCTTTCTGCACCGGCACCGGCTCGCCGCTGATCATCGATTCGTCGACGTAGCTTTCGCCGTCCATCACCTCGCCATCCACCGCGATGCGTTCGCCGGGGCGCACATCGATCACGTCGCCACTGACGATCTGTGCCAGCGGCAGTTCAACCACGCTGCCATCGCGGCGCACGCGTGCGGTCTTGGCCTGCAGCTTGAGCAGGCGCTTGATCGCCTCGGAGGTGCGGCCCTTGGCCTTTGCCTCCAGCACGCGGCCAAGCAGGATCAGGGTGACGATCACCGCCGCCGCTTCGTAGTAAACGTTCACCGTGCCGGCCGGCAACAGGCGCGGCAGGAAGGTCGCCACCAGCGAGAAACCAAACGCGGCCAGCGTGCCTACCGCGACCAGCGAGTTCATGTCCGGAGCGGCGCGCAGCAGCGCCGGGATGCCCTTCTGGTAGAAGCGGCGGCCCGGGAAAACCAGTACCAGCGTCGTCAGTACGAACTGCAGCAGCCAGCTGTTCTGGGTGCCCAGCGTGGCAGCGATGTAGTGATGGAAAGCGGGCACCAGGTGGCCGCCCATTTCCAGCAGGAACACCGGCAGGGTCAAGGCCGCCGCCACCCACAGGTCACGCTTGAGCACGCGCAGTTCCTCGGCATGCCGCTGCGCCTGCTGGTCCTCGTTGCTGCCGGCGCTGCCAATCACGCTGGCCGCATAGCCGGCTTTGGCGATCGCTGCCAACAACGATGCCGGATCGGCACTGCCCTGCACGCTGGCGCGCTCGGTGGCCAGGTTGACGCTGGCCGACTGCACGCCGGGCACCGCCTTCAGCGCGCGCTCGACACGGCCCACGCAGGAGGCGCAGGTCATGCCTTCAATCAGCAGCTCCAGCGCCTGCGTGGCGGGCACGCTGACCTCGTAACCGGCCTTGTGGATGGCCTGCACCAGCAGCTCACGCGGCACGCTGCCATCGGTTTGGACCGTGGCCCGTTCGGTGGCCAGATTGACGCTGGCCTGGCTGACCCCGGGGACGGCCTTGAGCGCCCGCTCGACGCGGCCCACGCAGGAGGCGCAGGTCATGCCTTCGATCGTCAGGTCCTCGCTGCCGGGGCCGGAACCCGGGCCGCCCGGGTGGGTGCTGCTGCTCATCGGCTCATCTCCATTTCAGGGTCTGGAGCCACCTTAAAGCTTCCAACGATGGGAGGGTCAAGCACGGATCGAGCGCTTGACCTTGCCATCATTGGAAGGTCCACGCTGCCCTCTCCCCAACGGAGAAACCTCATGAAACTGCATATCGAAAGCATGACCTGCGGCGGCTGCGCACGCAGCGTGACTGCCGCGCTCAAGGCCGTGGACCCCGCCGCGACGGTCGAGATCGACCTGCCCGGCAAGAACGTGAAGATCGAATCCAGCCAGCCCGTGGAAAGCTTCACCAAGGCCCTGGAAGAAGCCGGCTTCCCGCCGCGCTGATGGCAGGCTGTAGGAGCGGCGTCAGCCGCGATGCTGATGGATTGTCAGATCCGGGCATTACCGGACCGTCTGCGCTGTCGGCTTCGCGGTTTACACCGCTCCCACAAACAGGCTGCTAGAAGGCCGGCTCCTTGTAGGAGCGGCGTCAGCCGCGAAGCTGATGAATCGTCAGCTCGCGGCATGGCGATGATCTTGCGGGCTACGAGCTTCGCGGCTTACGCCGCTCCTACAAACAGCCTGCTTCCCCTCCCTGCATGCTGAAAACGCCGGTTGCATGTGGGAGCGGCGTCAGCCGCGAAGCTGATGGAGTATCAGCTCGCGGCATGGCGATGATCTTGCGGACTACGAGCTTCGCGGCTTACGCCGCTCCTACAAACGCGATGTTCCCGCAACCGTTTCAGCGGGCGCGTTTCCAGACTTCACGCTCGACCCGGCGCTCGCCATCCCAACGCTCCAGCGTCCACACATCGCCTTCCAACGTATAGTGGAAGCTGTAACTGCCGCCATTTTCCAGCGGGTAGGACGCCATCAATGGCGTTTCCACATACTGGCCGGCGTCGCTGCGATAGGTGCCTGAGCCACCGGCCCAGAACTTGCCATCGCTGGTGGTGGTGAAGGCAAACCGGCCATCAGCCAATATCTTGGTGCCGGCCAGCTTCTTGCTGGCGTAATCCACCAGCGCACCTTCCGGGTTGATGAATTCCCCGGACTGCAGCTGCCAGGCACCTTGCAGGCCATCGGCGCCGTGCGCGCTGGCCGCGCCCAGCAACAGTACCGCGGTGGCGAAAGAACGCAGCAGCATCGGCAACTCCAGATCAGGTCGGGCCCGCATTGTGCGCATTGGCAAGGGATCAGCGCCAATACCGGTGCATCGGCAACCTTTGCCCGTGCCGGCGCAGCGCTATCATTGCCGCCATTACAGGAATCAACGGCGGCCACCCCATGCAGACCCTACTCACCCCGGTATCGATTGGCGAGTTGATCGACAAGATCACCATCCTCGAAATCAAGGCCGAGCGCATCCACGACACCGCCAAGTTGGCCAACGTCCGCACCGAACTGCAGGGCCTGTGGCCGTTGTGGCTGTCGCAGCAGGAATCGCGCCCGTCGCTGACCGCGCTCAAGGACCAGCTCAAGGCCATCAACGAACGCATGTGGGAAATCCAGGACCGCCTGCGCGAGAAGGAAGCCGCGCAGGATTTCGGTGCGGAGTTCATCACCCTGGCACGTGGCGTTTACGGCACCAATGGCGAGCGCATCGTGGTGAAGAACGAGATCAACCGCATCGCCGGTTCGGCGCTAGTGGAAGAGAAGCAGTACCAGGGCGAGTAACCCGCTCAGCGCCCGCCCCACCTGTAGAGCCGAGCCATGCTCGGCTGAGGCTCTACCGGTGAAGCTCCTGCCGAGCATGGCTCGGCACTACCGCCGCTCTTGCAAGCATTGCTGGGCACGTCCCTGTAGAGCCGAGCCATGCTCGGCTGAGGCTCTACCGGTGAAGCTCCTGCCGAGCACGGCTCGGCACTACCGCTGCTCTTGAAGCATGGCTCGGCTCTACCGACCAGGCCTCGGACTGGGCGGCTCAGTCGCGCAGCACTTCGCCGGTGGCGGCGACGCGGATGCGGGTGGGTTGGGCCAGGCCGCCGGTGGTGCCGTCCAGTACGCCATCCAGCAAGGCAAGCAGGGCGGGGTCCAGTTGTTCACGGGCGCGGGCCGGGGGCTGGCCGGCGAGGTTGGCACTGGTCGATACCAGCGGGCCGCCCCAGGTCTCGCACAAGGCCTGTACGAGCGGGTGGGCGCTGACCCGCACGGCGATGCCGGTGTGCTCGCCGGTGATCCAACGCGGCGCTTGCGGGCCGGCCGGGACGATCCAGGTGTTGGCGCCGGGCCAGCTGTCCAACACCGCTTGGCGGCGCGCGTCGGCCAGCGCATCCAGCCGCACCCAGCCGTCCAGCTGCGCCGGGGTGGCGGCAACCAGGATCATGCCTTTCTCGATGGGCCGCTGCTTGAGCGCCAGCAGCTTCATTACCGCCGCTTCGTTGGAAGGATCACAGCCCAGGCCCCAGACCGCTTCGGTCGGGTAGGCGATCACGCCGCCGGCCTTGAGGGCCGGGACGAGGTTGTGCAGGTCGAGTTCGAGCATGGTCAGCACCGTTGGTGGGCCGGCGCACACAAAGCGGCCAACCCGCGAAAGGGACGCAAAACAAAGGCCGCCCGGTGGGCGGCCTGCTGCGGGTGGTGCTGATTATCCGCTTGTTGGCGAGGGAGGGAAGATGAAAGCAGTAGCAGTGCTGGTTCCCACCCTCGGGAGCAAAGCCCACCCTCTTCCGCCCTTCGGGCACCTTCTCCCGGAGGGAGAAGGAAGTGCAGGATCAGAACGGCGGGGCGTCGTCGGCTGCCGACTTCTTCACTGCCTTCTTGGCGACGGTCTTCTTGGTGGCCTTCTTTGCCGCGGTCTTTTTGGTCGCTGCTTTCTTGGTTGCCGCCTTCTTGGCCGGTGCCTTCTTTGCAGCGGCTTTCTTGGGTGCGGCTTCCTTCTTGACCGTGGTCTTCTTGGCGGCCTTCTTGCCGAAGCCCTTGCGTACCGGCTTGCCGGTGTCGGCCATCAGTTGCTCGACCTCGGCCAGGGTCAGCGAGGCGGGCTCGCGGTCCTTGGGGATCTTGCCGTTCATCTTGCCGTCGCTGATGTACGGGCCAAAGCGACCGTTCAACACCTGGATGTCCGAGCCTTCGAACTCCTTGATGATGCGGTTGCGCGCGATTTCTTCCTTTTCTTCGACCAGGAAGATGGCGCGGGTCAGGTCGATCTTGTACGGGTCGTCTTCCTTGGTCAGCGAGGCATACGTGCTGCCACGCTTGGCGAACGGGCCAAAGCGGCCGATGCCGACCGTGACTTCCTCGCCATTGGCGTCGGCGCCGAGCTTGCGCGGCATGTCGAACAGCTTCAGCGCGTCATCCAGCGAGATCGAGTAGATGCTCTGGCCCGGCTGCAGCGAGGCGAACTTGGGCTTCTCTTCGTCATCGACGGTACCGATCTGCACCATCGGGCCGAAGCGGCCTATGCGCGCGGTGACGTCCTTGCCGCTGACCGGGTCCGGGCCGAGCACGCGCGCGCTGCCGGCGTCGGTGCGGTCCAGCGATTCGCTCTTGTCGGTGACCAGTTCCTTGAACGGGCCCCAGAAGCGTTCCATCAGCGGTATCCAGTCTTCCTCGCCACGCGACACCGCATCCAGCTCGTCTTCGAGCTTGGCGGTGAAGTCGTAATCGACGTACTGGGTGAAATGGCTGGAGAGGAATTTGCTCACCGCGCGGCCGACGTCGGTCGGCTTGAAGCTGCGGCCTTCCATCTCGGTGTACTTGCGGAACAGCAGGGTCTGGATGATCGAGGCGTAGGTGGACGGACGGCCGATGCCGTATTCCTCCAGCGCCTTGACCAGCGCCGCTTCGGTGAAGCGCGGCGGCGGCTGGGTGAAGTGCTGGTCGGCGACGATGCGGTCCAGCGGCACGCGGTCGCCGGGCTTCATCAGCGGCAGCTTGCGGCCTTCGTCTTCGTCCTCGGCACTCTTGTTGTCCTTGCCTTCCTCGTACACGGCGAGGAAGCCGGGCACCACCACGGTGGTGCCGCTGGCGCGGAACACGTGCTCGCTGCCGGCCGAGAGGTCGACGCTGACGGTGTTCAAGGTGGCCGGGATCATCTGGCAGGCGACGGCGCGCTTCCAGATCAGCTCGTACAGCTTGCGCTCGTCGTCGGTGAGGTACTTGCCCACCTGTGCCGGGGTGCGCAACGCGGAGGTCGGGCGCACGGCTTCGTGGGCTTCCTGCGCGTTTTTGGATTTGGTGGTGTAGGTGTTGGGCTTGTCCGGCAGCGAGCTGATGCCGTAATCGCGGGCGATCACGTCGCGGATCTCGGCCAGCGCATCCTGTGACAGGGTCACCGAGTCGGTACGCATGTACGAGATCAGGCCGACCGTGCCTTCGTCGCCGATGTTCACGCCTTCATACAGCTTCTGCGCAACCTGCATGGTCTTGCGGGTGGTGAAGCCGAGCTTGCGCGAGGCTTCCTGCTGCAGGGTGGAAGTGGTGAACGGCGCAGCCGGGCGGCGCTTGCGCTCCTTGCTGGCCACGTCGGTGACGTGCAACGTGCCCTGCGCGGCCTGCTGGATGCGCAGGCGGGCGGCTTCGGCGGTGTCGCCGTCGGTGACGGTGAACTGTTCGAACTTCTGCCCGTCCAGCTTGATCAGGCGTGCATTGAAATGCTGCGAAGGATGCGCGCAGTTGGCTTCGATGCTCCAGTACTCGCGCGAGATGAAGGCTTCAATCTCTTCCTCGCGTTCGACGATCATGCGCAGCGCCGGGCTCTGCACGCGGCCTGCGGACAGGCCGCGCTGCACCTTTCGCCACAACACCGGCGACAGATTGAAGCCGACCAGATAGTCCAGCGCGCGGCGTGCCTGCTGGGCATCGACCAGGTCCGCGGCGATTTCACGCGGCTGGGCGATTGCTTCCTTGATCGCACGCGGGGTGATTTCAGTGAACACCACGCGCTGTACCGGCTTGCCGTCGGACAGGCCGCGCTCTTTCAGGATCTCGGCGATATGCCAGCTGATGGCCTCACCCTCGCGATCCGGATCGGTCGCCAGCAGGATGTCATCGGCGCCCTTTGCGGCTTTGGCGATGGCTTCGACGTGTTTTTCGTTCTTTTCGATCAGGTCGTAACGCATGGCGAACCCGTTCTCGGGGTCGACCGCGCCTTCCTTGGGGACCAGATCACGCACATGCCCATACGAGGCCAGGACCGTGTAGTCCTTGCCGAGGTATTTATTGATCGTCTTGGCCTTGGCCGGCGATTCGACGATGAGCAGGTGCTTGGGCATGTCAGTACATTCTTGGGGCGGAACGCCCGTGTGGGGGCGCTAGGGTGGCTTAAACCGGGACGATAGTGAAGCCGATGTTTGAGTTGTGCATAAGCCGACGCCCGGGTTGCGGCCCGGGCGTTCAGCTTGGTTCCTTATTAGAGGAATCATGCCGGAGGGGCTGATGTCAAGCCGCCCCCGGCAATTTGTCAGTTGAAGCCTGCTGCGGCAACGCCGATAAGCACCAACAGCCCGATCAGGCAAAGGATGCCCAGGCCGGCCAGCGACAGGATCACGATGGTCACCGTACCCAGGCCCTGCTGCTGCCATTCCGGGTGCTCGGTGAAGGCGAACTTGTCCACCACCAGGGTGTCGCAGATGATGTCATGCAAGGCCTGCTTGCGCTCGGTGAAGGCGGCCATCACAAAGCCTATGCACAAGGTGATGCTGCTCAGGATGTAGGCGAAGAAGCGGCCAATCGCGCGGCCCAGGGTCAGGCGCTCGCCGTTGCTGCGGACCACCTTGATGCCCACGGCCATCTTGCCCAGCGTGGCCTGGTACTTGGACGAATGCATCCATGCCGGGTACATCATGTTGGCGGCAAAGATGATCAGGTAGCCGATGCCCAGGGTCAGGAACATGCCGATCGAGCCGGCGGCGGAATCCGAGTTGCCCGATACGCCACCGACGATCGCACCGAGGATGCTCAGCGGGATCAGCACGATGTAGGTAAACACCGTCATGATCACGTAGTCGATGAAGTAGGCGGCCACCCGCTTCCAGAAGCCTGCCTGCACCACCAGCCCGCCCTGTACGGCGGCCGGGTCCACATCCTGCGGACGGCTGGCAGGTGCGGTGTAGGGCGAATAGGTTTCGCTGGGCGCGGCTGCAGGAGCCACGTTTTCAGCAGCCGGTGCCTCCAGCGCCTCGCCACTTTCGATGGCGGCGTAGTCCTTGCGCAGATCGATGCCGGTGCTGGCCTGGGCCAGCAGCTGCAGCTCCTCGCTCACCGCTGAAAGCGGCTGCCACTGCTGCATGCCTTCGCGCCACACCAGGGTGCCCAGGTCGATCTCGCCTGCGCGGAATTTCTCGCGCAGATCATCCGCTTCAATCGGCCCATGCCGTTCGCGCTGGCTGTCAGCGTAGTACCACTGGCTCATCGTTTTCCCCGTAGAAGTTCTGGCCGCCGCCAATCAGCCGCGACAGTTGATTGGCAGGTATTTGTCCTCGACATCGGAACTGCATTCCCACGTGTCGGTATGCATATCGTAGTCGAGCCAGATGCTTTTGCCGTCAAGCTTCGATTGCTTTGGGACACGCAGGAAGGCTTCCAGCCCGCAATGCCCCTCTTCAAACCGGCCGATATGGACCTGGGCGACATCGCCATTGGCGTAGCTGTCCGGGTCGCCAAAGCCGTCGTCATCGTTGATCGGGCAGCGCTCGTGGGCGGCGGCGAATTCGGCAACCTGCTGCTTCAGGGCGATCAGCTGGCCATTGGCTGCCGCGGTCTTGGAGCGCAGTACATACTCCTGATAGGCGGGCATGGCGATGGCCGCCAGGATGCCAACAATGGCGACCAGGGTTACGCCGACCACCGCGGCGATGATGCCGGCAATGGCGCAGCCGGACAGGCCCTGCTTGGGCGCTGTGGCGGGCGAGGCGGCATGCTGCGCCTGGGTCTGCAACGGTGGCGGCAGTGATGGCGGGCCGGCAGTGGCGGCGGCTGCAGAGGGTTCGGCCGTGGCCAGATCCAGGCCGAGTTCACTGGCGAAATCACGCAGCGGCCGCCAGTCACCGGCGCCTTCGCGCCAGACCAGGGTGTCTTCATCGATGCGGCGGGACTGGAACAACGCGACGATGTTCTCGTCGGTAATCGGGCCCCGGCGTTCGCGGTTGCCCTCGGCGTAGAACCATTGGCTCACGTAGGTGTTGTCCTTATGCATCCCTGCACGCCGCGTGGGCTCAGTGCAGGGGTTCGGGTTCGTCGACGAACATCTGGGTTTCCATCCAGGCATAGGCCGCTTCGGCGCCGGGTTGGTTGAACAGCACCATCAGCACCACCCACTTCAGGTCGTCCAGATCCAGTTCGTCCTGGTCCAGGGCCATGGCGCGGTCCAGCACGAGTTCGCGCTGGTCGGCATCGAGCACGCGCTGTTGTTCAAGGAACAGCAGAAAGCCGCGGCTTTCCACGTCCAGCTTGTCCAGCTCGGGGCCGTGGAAAACGCGTACCGGCCCGTCAACGCGTGGCTGGGCCACGGCTGGGCGTTGTTCGGCCAAGGCATCGAGCCAATCGAAGGCCTTGTTGATTTCGGCGGGACTGAAACCGGCCTGGATCAGGCCGTTCTGAAGCGAGTCGCGGTCTCGGATGAGATCAGCATCTTCGCTGAAATAGTGTTCAAACAGGTACAACAGGACGTCCAGGATGCTCTCTTTCATTGCCCCTCGGCCTGCGCCATTGGCGCTGTGGAGGTGAAGAAACCTTCAGGTGCGGGTGTAGCGGCCGTGTGCGGACGCGACCCTGCCTTCCAATTCCATGAGCAGCAGCATGGAGGACAGGCTGGCGGCCGTCAATCCAGTGCGCTCGATCAGTAAATCCATACCGGTTGGGTCATAACCCAAGGCATCCCACAATCGCTTGTAGTTTGGATCCACTGGTGTGACGGCCGGGTGCTGGCCGGACGGTACAGGGGAGATGGGGGTATGAAGCCGGGTTTGCAAGGCGCAGGCCAGTTCGCCGGCCAGATTGGCCACGCCTTCAAGAATGTCGTCGGCATGTGTCACCAGGGTTGCACCCTGGCGTATCAGCCGGTGGCAGCCGCGCGCCATCGGGTTGTGGATGGAGCCGGGCACGGCAAAGATCTCGCGCCCGGCCTCGCTGGCCAGTCGCGCGGTGATGAGCGCACCGGAGCGCTCAGCCGCCTCGATCACCACCGTGCCCAGCGCCAATGCCGCCAACAGCCGGTTGCGGGCGGGGAACTGGCCGCTGCGTGGCACAGTGCCCGGCGGGTATTCACTGACAACCGTGCCTTGGCTGGCGATCTGCGCCTGCAGCTGGCGGTGGTGGCGCGGGTAGGCCAGGTCGGGGCCGGTGCCGATCACCGCGTAGGTGCTGCCGCTGCAGGCCAATGCCGCGCGGTGCGCGGCAGCGTCGATACCGGCGGCCAGGCCGCTGGCGATGGCAAGGCCGTGGCCTGCCAGCGCGGTGGCGAAATCGCGCGCGCTGTCGCGGCCACCGGCGGTGGGGTTGCGGCTGCCGACGATGGCGATCGCTGGTTGCCATAGCCGGGTTGGTTCGCCGGCGATGAACAGCGCCAGCGGCGGGTTTGGGCTGTCGCGCAACAGCGGCGGATAGTCGGGCTCGCCCCAGCCGAGCAGGTGGTGGTTGTCGTCCTGCAGCCAGGCATTGGCCTTGGCCCAGGCGTCGGCGTCCGGACGTGAAAGCGCTTGGCACTGGGCAGGTGTGCAGCCTGCCGCGCGCCATTGTGCCGGGCCGGCGGCGATGGCGGCAGCGCTGCTGTCGTACTGATCGCGCAGCTGGCGTAGTGGTTCCAATGGGCCGCCGGCCAGTGCCAGGCTCAGCAGCGCCGGGCAACAGGGCAGGGTGTGTGTATCCAGGGCATTTGATCGGGGCATGCCCCACAGCCTGCCGCCACATGCAACAACGGCGCCCTCAGGCGCCGTTGTCGTACATCGTAAGGCTAGGCCGCAGGCGCTTACTGCGCGTCCGGATGCTTCAGTTCATAGCCAAGGCGTGCCGGCTTGGTGCCTTCCATGATCAGCGCGTAGCTGACCTTGTCGAAGGTGCGGAACACCATGGCATGCGCGGCATACTCATCAGGCAGGGAGACCCGGCCTGCACCCGCCTTCATTGCATCGTCCGCGCGCGAAGAGCCCGGCGAATGCATGCGGTCAGAGACATGGCTGCCGTTGCGCCAGATCGAGAACACCGTGCCGTTGTTGATGCCCTCGCGTGCGCCGCCGGAAATGGCGATCACATCGCGTGGACCACCGCTGGTGAAGGTGTCGGTAACTGCCAGCACACGCAGCTGGCCCGGTGCCGTGGCGGTGGCCGGGGCATGCGGGATGAACTGCAGGTCGTACGGATTGATCTGCACCGGCATCAGGCGGTCGCCCCTGCGCACCTCGCTGCCGCTGTCTTCCAGCTGCAGGGTGGAGGCTTGCACGTCGCCGCTGGCGACCTGGGTCAGGGTGCCGACATTGACCTTGGCCAGCTCATAGCCGAGAACTTCCTTGCGGTCACTGGAGGCAACATAGCTGCTCCACAGATTACCGCTGCCCGGGGTGACCTTGCCGCGGCTGTCCAGGTCCTCGGTGGGCTTGGGCTGGGCAAAGCGCACGGTTGGACGAACCACCATGTAGCGCTGGCCGGGCTGGGCCGCGTCGAGGCCTACGACGTAAGCCTTCTGCCCGCTGCTGGCGCGCAGACGGTTGTCTTCCAGGCCAACCACGTAGGGCAGGTCCTCGAAGCTGTCTACAACGTTCAGGTTTCTGAGGAACGGTTCAACGTCCGACAGCGGTACGCCGGTGATCGGTGCTTCCTGGCGCGGGCCGGCCTGGGCCGTGACACGGTCCAGATAGGCCAGGCTCAGAACATCGCCCGGATAGATCAGGTGCGGATTCTTGACCTGCGGGTTTGCCTGCCAGATTTCCGGCCAAAGCCACGGCTTTTTCAGGAAACGTGCCGATATGTCCCACAAAGTATCGCCCTTGCGCACCACATAGGTGTCAGGGTGAGTGCCGTTCATTTCGACGGCCACGGCATAGGTCGTGACGGTCAGCATCGCCACGGCGGCGACCGTACGTAGTTGTTTCAACATGGTTGCGCTCTGCCTGATTCCCCAACAGGTTGGCGCACTATATTGCAGAAACGGGCGCGCCGGGCAAGCGCAAGCGTTAGAATTGCGACATCTTGCCGAAATAAGCGGCATTCCCAGATTGGTACCACCATGGCCCTCCTGCCCATTCTTGAGTTCCCAGATCCGCGCCTGCGCACCAAGGCGGCCCTTGTTGAAGCGGCCGAAGTGACCACGCCTGCGTTCCAGCAGCTGCTCGACGACATGCTGCAGACCATGTACGACGCCCCCGGCATTGGCCTGGCCGCCAGCCAGGTGGACGTGCACAAGCGTTTCATGGTCATCGACGTCAGCGAAGAGCACAACGAGCCGCAGGTGTTCATCAATCCGCAGATCATCAACGCCAGCGAAAGCGGCCGCGTGTATCAGGAAGGTTGCCTGTCGGTGCCCGGCATCTATGCCGATGTCACCCGTGCCGATTCCATCGTGGTGCGTTTCCTGGACCGTCAGGGCAAGCAGCAGGAACTGGCTGCCGAGGATCTGCTGGCCACCTGCATCCAGCACGAAATGGATCACCTGGACGGCAAGCTGTTCATCGACTACCTGTCGCCGCTCAAGCGCGAGATGGTGCGCAAGAAACTGGCCAAGTCGCGCAAGCACGTGGCTTGATCCGGGGCCGGGGTTGGGGATGGTAAGAGCAGGCTTGGCCGCGCTTCCTGCAGTCCTGGCGTTCTGTTCTGGATCCCGGATCTGCACCTTCCTTTTTCGATTCGTGAGGGCTGATGGCTGCCGCTGCGCCGCTGTCGCCCCTCCCGCATCCCGCATTGCGAATCCCGCCCAATGAAAATCGTCTTCGCCGGTACGCCGGACTTTGCCGTCGCCTCCTTGGCTGCCGCCGCCCGTCTGCATGAAGTGGTGGCGGTCTATACCCAGCCGGACCGCCCCGCTGGCCGTGGCCGCGGGCTGATGCCCTCGCCGGTGAAGCTCGACGCGATCGCACGCGGCATCCCGGTATTCCAGCCGGAAAGCCTGAAAACACCCGAAGCCCAGCAGCAGCTGCGCGACCTGCAACCCGATCTGATGATCGTGGTGGCGTATGGCCTGATCCTGCCCAAGGCGGTGTTGGCCATCCCCACCCACGGGTGCTGGAACGTGCATGCCTCGCTGCTGCCGCGTTGGCGCGGCGCTGCGCCCATCCAGCGCGCGATCGAGGCCGGCGATGCCGAAACCGGTGTCTGCCTGATGCAGATGGAAGCGGGCCTGGATACCGGCCCGGTGCTGCTGCGCCAACACACACCTATCAGCGACAGCGATACCGGCGGGCAGCTGCATGACCGTCTTGCGCAGATGGGTGCACAGGTGCTTTCCGACGGCCTGGGCCTGTTGCGTGCCGGCCTCAAGCCGGTGCCGCAGCGTCAACCCGAAGCCGGCGTCACCTACGCACACAAGCTGGACAAGGCCGAAGCCAAGCTCGACTGGGCCGAACCTGCGGCCGCGTTGGCGCGGCGCGTGCGCGCCTTCAACCCGTGGCCGGTGGCCGAAGCCACCCTGGCCGGCGAGCGCGTGCGCATCCATGGCGCGGTCGCCCTCGATGACAATGCGGGCCAGGCACCGGGCACGGTGATCGGCGCAACGCGCGAGGGCATCGACATTGCCTGCGGGCAGGGCGCACTGCGCCTGCGGGTGGTGCAGCGCGAAGGTGGCAAGGCAATCACCGCAGCGGATTATCTGAACGCACGCCGCGATCTGCGGATCGAGGGCTGAGCGGATGACGGCTGCTACTTCCTCACCGTGGGGTAAATCCGCGGCGGCGCAACCCGGCGTGCAGACCCGCGCGCTGGCGGCCAAGGTGCTGGCGGCGGTCGTCGGCAAGGGCCGCTCGTTGAAAGCCGAGCTCGGTGCGGCACTACCCAAACTCGACGACAGTCGCGACCGCGCGCTGTTGGAAGCCATCTGTTTTGCGGCACTGCGCCGCCGGGTGGTCTACGACCAGGCATTGCGGCAGTGGCTGCAGAAACCGCTTGGCCCGCGCGACAGCGATCTACGCGCGCTGCTGATGGCCGGTTTCGCCCAGCTCGACGTATTGCAGCTGCCCGCCCATGCTGCGTTGTCGGCGACGGTGGATGCAGCGCGTGCACTTGGCCGCGAGCGTCAGGCCGGCATGGTCAACGCCCTGCTGCGGCGTGCCCAGCGCGAAGGCTTTGCCGAGGCGCGCGCCGAAGACGCATGGCCGGCGTGGCTGCTTGCACAGGTACAGAACGATTGGCCGCAACAGGCCGCTGACATCATCAGCCAGAGCCTGCAGCCGGCCCCGATGTGGCTGCGCGTGAACCGCCAGCAGTACACCCGCGAGGCGTATCTGGAATTGCTGGCCCAGGCCGGTGTCGACGCTGCTGCCGAGCCCTTGTCGGCCGACGCGGTGCGCCTGCCGGCCGCAGTGCCGGTGAGCAGCCTGCCAGGCTTCGCGCAGGGCGCGGTGTCGGTGCAGGACCTGTCGGCGCAACAGGTGGCCGATGCCCTGCAGGCGCCACCCGGCGCGCGGGTGCTGGACGCCTGTGCGGCGCCCGGGGGCAAGTCCGCGCATCTGCTGGAGCGCGATCCATCGCTGCGTCTGCTGGCGCTGGACGTTGATGCGCGGCGTCTGCAGCGCATCCGCGAAACCTTTGCCCGTACCGGTGTTGGCGCGCAGGCGCAGGTGGTCGCGGTGGATGCCGCCGATACCGCTGCCTGGTGGGATGGAACCGCCTTTGATGCGGTGTTGCTGGATGCGCCGTGTTCGGCCACCGGCATCATCCGCCGCCAGCCCGATGTGCTGTTGCACCGCCGCGCCGAAGACATCACCGCATTGGCCGCGCTGCAGGCACGCCTGCTGGATGCCTTGTGGACGGTGCTGCGCCCCGGCGGCGTGCTGCTGTACTCGACCTGCTCCATCCTGCGCGCGGAAAACGGCGGGCAGGTGGCGCAGTTCCTCGCCCGTACCCCGGATGCGCAGGTGCAGGCATTACCTGATTCATTCGGGCATGACGTTGCGGGCAGCCGCCAGCGATTGCCCGGTGAGCAGGGCGGCGATGGCTTCTTCTATGCGCGGTTGGTGAAACTGGCATAGGTATTTGTCCGTGGATTACGGACAAATACGATCAAGCTGGCGGCGTCGCTGCCGATGAATGGAAAGCCCCGCTGCAAGTTGTTGGCGGGCTGGTATTGAAAAAGGTGGCAGCGTGTTGATCAGGTACTATCATGGCTCGCAGCTGTGCTCAGGATGGCTCCTGAAGCGTCGGGAGCCTGTGTTGATTCTTTTCCAGGATCGCTTCGCGCAATGACCCGGCCGTCCGCAGACCTGCCCCTGTATGTGATCAATCTGCCAGCATCGGCGGATCGTCGTGCCTCGGTCCAGCGGCAGGCGGCAGCATTGGGTATCGAGCTGACGCTATGGGAAGCCGTCAACGGTAGTGTCCAGCATCCGCTGTTTGCCAAGGTAGACGAAAAGCGTCGGCTGGCCTGCAAGGGGCGGCCGTTCCGCGCGGGCGAAATCGGCTGCTGGGCCAGCCACTATCTGCTGTGGCAGCAGTGCGTGGACAGTGGTCGGCCGATGATCGTGTTTGAAGACGACATCACCATCGATCCGCGCTTTCTGGATGTCTTGCGTGACCTGCCTTCATTACCGGATTCGGTAGGCTACTTCCGCCTGCATGCCGCGGACCGGCCCAGCTCGCCCTGGGTCCAGTTTGGTGACTTCGTACTGCACCGTTATTGGCGCAGCCCGCTGTGTGCATTTGGCTATTACCTGGCACCGTCGGCGGCGGAAAAATTCCTGCGCCATGCCGAGCGCTGGGTGCTGCCGGTCGACGATTACATGGACCTGGCCTGGTTGCACGGCGTGGAGTGCCTGGGGCTGAAGCCCGGCGTGGTGCGCAGCGGTGACCTGTTCGCATCGGTGATCCAGGCGGGTCGCAAGACCAAGCCGGGTGTCGGTGTATTGGGGTGGTTGAGCCGCGAGAGCTACCGTGCGCGCCTGAGCGTGCGCTGGTTTGTGCACAACCTGATGTCCCGGCTGCGCTGGCGCGCGCCCAGCAGCAACGGTTGATTGCCTGCGCACGTCACGCGCATTGCTCAAGGGCGTTGTTGGGTACGCCCGAACAGAATGCTGATGGCTTGTTCGTAACGCTCCCACCAAGGCGCATTGCCGCGCAGCGCAATGCGTGCATAGCGGCGCCGCTCCTTGCCGCTGGGTTGCGGTTTGGTGCGGTATTCGCGCTTGCCCAGGCTGCAGCAACCTTCGTCCAGGCTATTGCGCGCCGCGTACACACGGACAATGCCGTAGTTGCGCAAGCTGTTGCGGTAGCGGCTGGTTGGTTCGCGGCGGCCGGCCCACCAGCCGTTGTTGCCGTGGGTGCGGTACTCCACGCAGGCGGTGGGCAGGTAGTACTTGCGTGCGCCCAGGATGCTGGCGCCATGCACCACGCAGGCATCGGCACACAGCTTCCATTGGCGGCGGAAACTGTGCGGCAGGTCGAGCACGTCGACAGCCCAGCTGCGGCGCAGTGACAGTGCCGAGGTGGGCGCGCCGTACCACGGCAGCAGCAGGTAAGTGCTTACCGCGGTGTAGCCCAGATCGATGGGTTGCGGGCTGTTTTCATAACGAATGCTCAGCTGGTCGATGCCGAAGGTCTGCAGGTCGCTGAAGACAAAATCCACATCGCGGCGGGCGTCATAGATAGCGCCGACTTTTTGCAGGTACTCGGGCTTCCAGCGGTCATCGGCATCAAGGAAGCAGACCACATCGGCATTGGCGGCAGCCACACCGCGCTGGAACGCCGCCAGCTGGCCTTCGTTCTCGCCAAACAGCAGGCTTACCCGCGCGTCGTCGCCATAGCGCTGGCGCAGCAGTTCCGGCGAGCCGTCACTGGAGCCGTCGTCGATCACGAGGATCTGTGTAGCCGCGCGGGTCTGGGCCAGCACGCTGTCCACCGCTTCGAAAACGAAGCTGGCGTAGTTGTAGTTGGTGATGACTACCGCAAACGTGGTCATGCGGCGTCCTCCGCCAGCAGCTTGCGGAAGTAACCAATGGTTTCCTTCAAGCCGTCTTCCAGTGCGACCTTGGGTGTCCAGTCCAGTTTTTCACGGGCCAGGCGAATGTCCGGCTGGCGTTGACGCGGGTCATCCGAAGGCAGTGGCCGGTACACCAGGCGCGAACGCCCGCCGACCAGCCGCAGCACGGTTTCAGCCAGTTCCAGCATGCTGAACTCGCCGGGATTGCCGATGTTGATCGGCCCGGTGAAGCCCGCTTCGGTATCCATCATCCGCAGCATGGCTTCGATAAGATCATCCACATAGCAGAAGCTGCGGGTCTGGGTGCCGTCGCCAAAAATGGTGATGTCTTCGCCGCGCAGCGCCTGCACGATGAAGTTGCTCACCACGCGGCCATCATTGGGATGCATGCGTGGGCCGTAGGTGTTGAAAATGCGCACGACCTTGATGTCCAGCGCGTGCTGGCGGTGGTAGTCGAAGAACAGGGTTTCAGCGCAGCGCTTGCCCTCGTCGTAGCAACTGCGCAGGCCGATCGGATTGACCCGGCCCCAGTAGCCTTCCTGCTGTGGATGCACTTCCGGGTCGCCGTAGACTTCGCTGGTGGATGCCTGCAGGATGCGGGCGTTCAGCCGCTTGGCCAGGCCCAGCATGTTGATCGCACCATGCACCGAGGTCTTGGTGGTCTGCACCGGATCGTGCTGATAGTGCACCGGTGAGGCCGGGCAGGCGAGGTTGAAAATGCGGTCCACCTCCACATACAGTGGGAAGGTGACGTCGTGCCGCAGCAGCTCGAATTCGGGTCTACCCAGCAGGTGCGCGATATTGCGCTTGCTGCCGGTGAAGTAGTTGTCCACGCACAGGACCTCATGTCCTTGCTGGATGAGTCTGTCGCATAGATGAGAACCAAGAAATCCCGCACCACCTGTGACCAGGACGCGTTGCATAAAAGACTCTAGATTGGGAGGTAGCCGGTGCTGTACTCAGCCCCCATCCGGCAACGCCATTCTGCCACGGTCTGTACCCGGGCCGGGGCAGTCAGTGCTGAATCAGGCGTTGGATACCGGGGACGCAGGCGCAGGCTTGCCTCGCCCTGGTACCAGGTCCAGCCCCAGTGCGGCGGAGAATGCCGCCGATCCCCATGCCGCCCACTTGATCACGTCACGGCGTCGCAGCAGCAGGCTGTAGACCACCACTGCCGGCAGCGCCGCGACCATCAGCTTGGCCAGGTGCAGGCGCCCGGCGCCATTGCCCATGTAGCGGCGGATCGCAATCTGCCGTGAGCGGGCGTAGTGGAAACGCTTGATGAAATCGGTGCGGATGCTTGGAGCGGAGGAGGCGCCACCCTTATGGAAGGCGCGTGCGGCAGGTTGCAGCAGGCATTGATAGCCGGCCTGGGCCATGCGCAGGCACAGGTCATCGTCTTCGTAGTACAGGAAAAATATCTCATCGAAGCCGCCAATCTCGCGGAAAGCGCGGGTTCGCAGCAGCTGACAGCAGCCGTGGATCCAGTCAGCGACGACGATCGTGTCCGGCACCTTGCAGGTGCTGTCGACATCGGGCTTGAAGAAGGCATCACGGTGCGAGATCTGCGGGACGGTTTCACTGCGCCAGTTCTGCGGGCCAACCACCCCGGCCTGCGGGTGATCCTGCATGCAGTCCAGCAGGTATTGCAGGTCCTCTGGCGCGATCAGGCAGTCTGGATTGAGCAGCAGGGCGAAGGGGGTCTGTACAAGCGCCATCGCCTGGTTGTTGGCGCTGCCATAGCCGGCATTGCCTGCGCGCGTTACCAGCCGGGCATGGGGGATGCGCTGGGCGATGTGCGTGGTGGTGTCGTCGCTGCTGCCGTTGTCGATGATGACGACATGCGGAAACCTGGCCAAGGTGCTGGCCATCGCCTCCACAAGGGTCGAACTGTTGTAGGTGACGCAGACTACGGTCACCTCATCAAACGACGGGCAGGGATTCATGACGTGGGTTCGCGCTCTTTAGCAGCACCGTACCAAGGGAAGCTGCCCAACGGGATGCAGGCCAGCAGCAGGACAAAGACATGGCGATGGGTGAAGTTGCTCCAAAGCCCATTGGCCAGGCCGGCGGCGACATAGATGATCAGGATGCTGGCAAAGATACCCTTTTGTGGATCGGGCAGCTTGCGCGTATGGACGGCAAAGCCCAGCAGCAGGCCGGCAAAGACCAGCAGGCCTGCGGTGCCTTCCTCAGCCAGGATGAGCAGCGCTTCCTGGTGCGGGTGGCCGGTGATGAATGGCGCCGAGCCCGGAATGTCGCGCATCTGTTCCAGATAGAGGGGTTCCCACTGATTCAGCCCGTGGCCGAAGACCGGCGCATCGGCAATGATCGGCAGGGTTTGCTGCCACAACCAGAGACGGATCCCGCTGGAGGTCGGCTCCTGGGTGATCAGGTAGCTGTCGACTTCTTCGCTGATCGAGCTGAGCATGCGTTCGCGGATGCTGGGGGTCGACCACAGTGCGGAAATGGTGACAAGGATCAGGCCGCCGCTGATCAGCAGCGTGCGCCAGCCGTTGAAGCGATGCGCGACCAGACGGTAGATCCAGTAGCCCAGCAGCGGCAACAGCACGAGATAGGTTGTCCGGCTCTGTATCAGCAACACCACGTTGGCCAATACCACTGCCGCCGCCAGCAGGGCCACGTTGCGCCAGCGTCGGCTGGGGCTGCTCATTGCTGTGGCCACCAGCATCGACATCAGGATCAGGCTGGCCAAGCCTTGCTGGGTGTATTCCTTGAACACGGTGTTGCGCATGGAAGGCTGGATTTCAGCCACTGCGCGCTGCGGCACCAGGCCGAACTGCATCAGGTAGGAAATCACCACCACCAGGCCGGCAGCCACGGCAAACGCGGCCAGCGCGCGCCAACGCCAGCGCGAATCGCGCAGCAGGCTGGCGATCAAGGCCGGGTAAAGACAGCCCCATAGCGACGCTTCGCTGAACACCGAGGCGCCGGTGCTGAGGGTGGAATGCAGCGCGCTGGCGAGCAGTACGGCAAACCAGACCAGAAAACCGATCACCACCGGCTCACGCCAGGCGGCGCGCCAACGCGCCAGCAGCTCGGTGCCGGCCAACGAACACAGCAGGCTCAGGCCGATCAGGATATTGGTGGCCGGCTTGTTGATGGGCGCGGCAAACAGCGAGAGCACCGCGCACCACTGACCGATCGTCAGCAGCCGGGCTCGAAATGCGTACAACAACGGGGGGGATTGGACCGCAGTCAAATGATTCACGTAATGGATCACACCGGTGGGGCGTGGAGACGCCGCTGGGAGGGTGGCAGTGACAGCGGGACGGCCACCGTGCAACCAGTCTGATTCTCAGTCGCTAGAACGAACAATTCTAGCGATGCGAACCTGCATCTTCAACGAACAGAATTGCATGTGCGTGGCAATTGCCGGGCAGGGTTCAGTAAGTACTGTGACCCTTGGCAGGCTTACTTGCCCTGGCTGTTCCCGGCGGACGGGGTCACCAGCGGCTGCCCGTTCTGCAGCAGCCACAGCATGATGGTTTTCTGCCGCACGTAATTGGCGCTGACGAAGGCTTCGATCAGCCCCGGCCAGCCATCCAGGAAGCCGCGTTTGACCACGTAGCTGCGGACGAAGCGCCAGCTCGGGGCGATGATCAGCTTGCCCAGGCTGGCACGCTTGCCCTTGCCGAACTCGTGTTCGGCCATCATCCGCGCGTATTTCTGCTTCTTGTCCAGCAGTTGCAGGAAGCTGCGGTAGGGGTGGTGCAGCAGGTCGCCCTTGAGCAGGGCGGCTGGGCCGTCCAGCGATACTGCTTCATGGATCTCGCGATCACCGCGCCAGCCGCCATGACGGCGGTCGAACAGGCGCAGCACGCGGTCGGGATAGGCCGTGCCATGGCGCAGGAAACGGCCAAAGTATTCCGAACAGCGCGCGAACCGGTAGCCGACGGCGCGGGGAAAGCCGGCATCGCGTTCGGATTCGATGGCCTTACGCAGTTCCGGGTTGACCCGCTCATCGGCATCCAGGCACAGCACCCAGTCGTGGCTGGCCTGTTCAACGCAGAACGCCTTCTGGCTGCGGAAGCCATCAAAGGCCCGCTGCACCACGCGCGCGCCGGCCGCCTCGGCGACGGCAACGGTGGCGTCGCTGGAAAACGAATCCACCACCACGATCTCGTCGCAGAACGCCAGCGAGGCCAGGCAGTCACCAATGCGGTCGGCTTCATTGAAGGCGATGATGCAGGCGGACAGGCGCGGGCGCTGGGTGGGCAGGGTGGTGCTTGGGCTGGGCATGCGGCGTCTGGCACGGGGGATGGGCCAAAGCCTAGCAGCGACGGCTCCCACTGGCGATGCGATAATTGCGCAATATCCGGGATATTCAGGAGTTCCCCGCCGTGCCACGCCACTATCTGCTGTACGGGTCCGAGCGTTATGCCCTGGCCATCCTCCGCCCGCTGCAGGCGGCGATCCGCTCACGTGGCGATGAGGCGGCATGGTTTTTCGACGGCCCCGGCGCGGAAGACCTGACCGCCGATGAAACCCTGCTCACGGTGGCCCAGGTGCGCGCATGGAACCCCTGCGCGGTGATCACCTCGTCCAACGCGGTGCCGCACTTCTTCCCCGGGGTGAAGGTGGAAACTTTCCACGGCTTCGACGCGGGCAAGCCACGGCATATCTACATCCGCGGCTTTTTTGACCTGTACTGCACCACCGGGCCGCGCGATACCGCCGCTTTTTCGGAACTGGCACAGAAGACCGGACATTTTTCGGTGGTGGAGACCGGCTTCCCGAAGATCGACCCGTTCATGAGCCAGCTCAAGGACCAACCCGACCCGGTGCGCGAGCCGCCGGTGATTCTGTACCACTCCACCTTCTCGCCGTCCTGGAGTGCCGCCGGCATCCTCTACGACGAGATCAAGCGGCTGTCGCAGACCGGCGAATGGCGCTGGATTGTCACCTTCCACCCGAAGATGGACCCGGAAATCGCCGCCAAGTACCGCGCGCTGGAAGGCCCGTACCTGCGCTTCGCCGATGACGACAACATCCTGGACCTGTTCCCGCAGGTGGACATGATGTGCTCGGACACCTCCTCTGCACTCAACGAGTTCCTGCTGACCTACAAGCCGGTGGTCACCTTCAAGAACCGCCGGCCGGGCCCGCAGCTGATCGACATCGATGACCCGGCGCAGTTTGAAGGCGCTATCCGCACCGCCTTGTCGCGGCCGCCCGAGTTGATGGCGGCGGTGCGCCAGTTTGCCGATCAGCTGCATCCCTACCGCGATGGCCAGTCCAGCGAGCGCATCCTGCAGGCCATTGATGACTTCATCGCCAAGGGCGGGCGCAACCGCAAGCCCAAGCCACGCAACTGGTGGCGCAAGATCAAGCTGCGCAAGCGCATCGGCTATTGGGGGCCGGCGCGGGTTTAGTTGCTGAAGCTTTCTTCCTCTTCCGCTCCTTCGGAACCCTTTCCCGCAAGGGGAGAGGGGGAAAGCTGCAATCAGGGGCAATGCTTCAACTCGCGATGACCGCTCACTCTCCCATCGCGGGAGAGGGTGGCCCCAAGGGGCGGGAGAGAAGGGGAGCGCTCACCAACGCAGCTTGCGCCGCACCATCTCCCGCTCAAGCTGCGCCATCAATGCACGCGCCTGTGCTTCTTCCAGGAAGCGCAGTTGCAAGGCCGGCGCGCCGGCCGCGCCTGCGGTATCCAGGGTCAGCGTCGCGGTGCCGAAACGCCGGTCCAGCGGCGAGCGATCCAGTCGCAAGGCCTGCAACTTGTCCAGCTCGGCCACGCGCCACCAGCGGTTCCACCAACCGCCGCGGATGGCGACACGCTGCGCATCGATGTTGTAACCGATCCGGCTTACCTGGCGATGCGCCTTCAGTGCCGACCACGGCAGCCACAGCAGGGGCAGCAGGCCCCATGCGCGCCCGGTCTCGTAGACCAGCAATGCCGACAGGCTGCCCATCAACAGCAGCGCGGGCAGACATAGGCGCCACCAGCCGCGGGTGCTGACCGGCTGCCATTGCGCCGGCGGCCATTGCAGTTGCGGCAGCAGATGCTGCAGCAGGCCGTCACAGGTGGCCGGCGGTGCCAGCGGCGCAAGTTCCTTCAGCGCGCGCCCGTCCTGCTCCTGCTGCTGGCCGCCACTGGCGATGTCCACCCGCAGTTGCCGGCGTTTGAACAGACGATGCAGTGCGCCTTCGCGCAGCGTCCAGGCCTGGATGCGGCGCTGGGCGACGCTGCTGCGCACACGGGTAAACAGGCCGCGCTCGACAGTAAGGCGGCGGTCGGCCTCGCTCAGGCGGAAGCCGTAGTACTGCACGATGGCCAGGCCGACCGACAGCAGCCGCATCAAGACCAGTGCGAACGCCAACAGCAACAGGCCGCTGGCGACCATTGTCAGTGTGCCCAACTGCAACTGGCTGGCATAGCCGAAGGCATGCCGGCCTTGTTCCTCGATGAAATCAGAGGTGGCCCGGCGCGGAAACAATTGATACGCCGCGCCGATCGCCGCCACCAACACCACCATCGCCCGGTTGGAAATCAAGCCTTGGCGTACCAGTTCTGACAAGGGCAGGCTGAGCAGCACGCCGTCGCTTGTGATCTCGGTCTGCGTGGTTGCCGCGGCCCCACTGCCGCCTTGGCGGATCAGCTGCTCCAGCTCCAGCGCCTGCGCCAACTTGAGCACGCGCATTTCCGCCTCGGGCTTGTCGCCGCCGGCCGATTCCAGGCGCAGTTCGGCCACGCCGAACATCCGGTGCAGCAGGTTCTGGTGCACCACCACGTTGTGGATGCGCGCGAACGGGATTTCGCGGCGGGTGCGCTCAAAAATGCCGCTGCGGATGCTCAGCGCATCGCTGCCGATGCGGTAGCGATAACTCAGGTATTGCAGCACCGCTGTGGCCACCAGCGCCAGCACGATCGCGCCGCTGATCCAGTGGTGGTAGGGCAGGTCATCATCGCGGCGGCTGCCGAATACCAGCAGCGCCAGCAAGGGCAGCAGGAACTGCTGCACCTGCTGCTGCAGGGCAAACAGCCACGACCACGGGTGCAGGCGTTGCTCTTCGTTGGGCAGCGGCGGTGGCAGCTCGCTCACAGTGCGTCGTCGTCGTGGTCGAGCTGGCGCGCCAGGCGGTCACGCAGGCGTTCGGCGTCGGCCTGTGCCAGCCCAGCCACCGCCACGGTGTTCATGCGGGTGCCGGCGGTGTGCACGATCAGCGTGGCCAGCCCGGCCATGCGCTCCAGCGGGCCGCGGCGCAGGTCCAGGTGTTGTACGCGCGATACCGGTACATGGCTTTCGCTCTGCCACATATGGCCGCGGCGCACGCCCAGCGACTGGCTGTCCAGCCGCCAGAAGGTGAGCCGATGCCGACGCCAGCCAAACCATGCGCCGAGCAGGGCGCCAACGGCGGCGGCCGCCAGCGGGACGACAAACAGGTGGGATCGATCGATGGCCAGCATCACCACCAGGCAGGCTACGCCGAGCAACAGCGCCATGCTCAGTGCCGTACCGGCGGCGGCAAACAGCGCGCCGCGTGGCGGCAGGGCCTGCCATTGTTTGTCGTCCAGCGCGGGTGTATCGAAGGCAGGGGGTTCAGTCATGCACAGACGATATAACGGCGGGGCCGTACAACGGTAGTTGGGGTGGCGATGGCTGTTGTAGGAGAGGCTTAAGCCGCGAAGCTGGCGAGGCGGCAGGACGCCGGAAAGCCTGCGCTCGGAATTTCAAGGTGGGGCGCCGTCGCGGCGCCGGGTGGTGTGGTGGTTTCGCGGCTTACGCCGCTCCCACAAATACCGCGAAAAGCAGGGCCGTTACTGCGCCGCCATGATCAATGCATCCACATCCAGGTGGTGGCCGGCACGTGCAGCCTTGGTGCGCAGGTACTGCTCGTTCTCGTGGGTGATCTCGCCGGTGATCGGCACGCAGCCCACTACTTCAATGCCGGCGTTGCGCAGGCGCTGCACCTTGGTGGGATTGTTGGTCAACAGCTGGATGCGCTGTACGCCCAGCGCGCGCAGCATGGCCACCGCGCTGCCATAGCGGCGCTCGTCGGCACCAAAGCCCAGCTGCGCATCGGCATCAATGGTGTCCAGGCCTTCGTGCTGGTAGCCGTAGGCGCGCATCTTGGCGGCGATGCCAGTGCCGCGGCCTTCCTGGTCCAGATACAACAGGATGCCGCCGCCCAGGTCCTTGAGCGTGCGCAGGCCGCGCCGCAGCTGGTCGCCGCAGTCGCACTTGAGCGAGCCGAACAGGTCGCCGGTGAGGCAGGACGAATGCACGCGCACCGGTACCGCGCCGCCCATGTCGGGGGTGCCGACAATCACCGCGACCTGGTCGCGCTGGGCCACGCCGCCACGGAACACGGCGAACTCGCTCATGCCGACATCACGCAGCGGCACCGGCGAGCGGGTGACCAGTTCGTAGTCCTGGCCGGCCTGGCCGGCACCTTCATACAGGGCGGTGGTGTCCAGCTGCAGGCAGTCATCGAACGGGCTGGCGGCCGCGTCCAGTTCCACCGACACCATGGCCGGCAACAACAGGCCCAGTCGCGCTACTTCCATCGTTGCTGCGTCCAGGGCGTTGCCGCTGGCTGCTGCATCGGCCGACGCGACGGCATCGCGCAGGTAGGCCAATGCCGGCAGCTCGGCAAAATCGCGGCCGGCCAGCGGTACATGGATGCCGTTGGCGGCGCTGATGCCAAGGGTCTGCGCGCGCGCTGCGCTCAGGAACAGGTAATGGCGGCCTTGCGCGGCCCCCGCAAAGGCGGCGAAGCCCTCCGGTGAGCTGCTGTCCAGCGCGATGCTGGCCAGCCGCTGTTGACCATCGCTGATCACCACCGGGCGCCCGGCGCGGAGTTCGGCGGCAGCGCGCTCGCAACGGATGGCGGCGGTCTGGCCGAAGTAGGACGGGCGGGCGAGGGCAGGGCTGTTCATCTGAAACCTTATGGGGGCCGTTGGCTGTCGAATCAATCAAGCAGCACGGGTGATGCAGTGTTGCAGGAGCAGGTTCAATGCGGGTGACGGGCGGTGGCGTAGGGGTCGTGCTCGCCACTGCCGGGTGGCCGCAGGGTGTAGCGCTTGTAGGTCCACTGGTATTGCGCCGGATCGCGGCGGGCGATGCGCTCGATGCCGGCGCTGAGGGTGGCGGCGGCCAGCTGCAGGTCGGGGTCGGCGATTTGCGCTTCGGCCGGTTCGATATGCAGGGCGAAGTCCAGATTGGGCCCGATGCGCTCGCACCAGCCATACAGAATGGTGGCGCCGGTGCGTTCGGCCAGGCGGTTGACCAGGGTCATGGTGAGCGCCTGGATACCGAAGAACGGTACGAACACGCCGTCGCCGTTCTTGGGTTGCTGGTCGGGCAGGATGCCGGTGGCGCCGCCATCCTTGAGTACCTTGAACAACTGCCGCACCGCCGGGCCTTCGGCACGCACCTGGCGTACGTTGTCGCCGCCGCGCACCAGCTGCAGGAATTCATCGCCAACCGGGTTTTCCGGCGGCGCATAGACGATGGCGATGGGGCCGCGCGATGCCAGCCATTGGTTCAGCAGCTCCCAGTTGCCGTAATGCGGGGCGACCACGATCACGCCTTTGCCCGAGGCCAGCGCGGCGTCATACAGCTCTTGGCCATGGCGCTCACGCAGGTGCCGGGACAGGTTGCTGGCCGGGTCGTGGGTCCACAGGTACAGGGTTTCCAGGGCCTGGCGGGCGGTGGTGCGCAGTACCTCGCGGTGCAGGCGCGCGCGCTGCGCCGCGTCCAGCTCGGGGTAGGCCAGCTCCAGGTTGCGGCGGGTCACCCGGCTTTCGCGGGCGTTGATGCTGCGCCACAGCCACGCCACCGTATCGGCCAGGGTTCGCTGCCAGGACCAGGGCAGGTGGGTCAGGGCACAGGCGAGGCGGTAATAGAGCTTGGCGACGGATTGCGGTTTCATTCCCCCAAGTTTAGCCGCTGGCGCACGGTGCTATGGTGCCCGGCCCCCACTGCAGGAGCTGCCATGCTTTGCCTGATCCAGCGCGTTACCCAGGCCTCGGTCACTGTCGACGATGCCGTAGTCGGGCAGATCGGCCCTGGGCTGCTGGCCTTGGTCGGGGTGGAGCCGGGGGATGACGAGGCGATGTTGTCGCGGATGGCGGACAGATTGATCGGTTACCGGGTTTTCGCCGACGATGCCGGCAAGATGAACCGTTCTTTGCGCGATACCGGCGGCGGGCTGTTGCTGGTCAGCCAGTTCACCCTGGCCGCCGATACCCGTTCAGGCATGCGTCCGAGCTTCACCAGCGCCGCCCCGCCGGCCGAGGCTGAACGGCTTTTCAATCGTTTGGTGGCTATCTGCCGTGAAAAGCACGCGCCGGGGGTGGAAATTGGTCAGTTTGGTGCCCATATGGTTGTCAGCCTGATCAACGATGGGCCCGTAACCTTTCTGCTCAGACCATAACGCGCCGCGAACCCACCGCCCCGGCAAGCGTTATGCTGCGCTGGTATAATGCTAGGTTCCCATCTTCACAATCGCCGGTGGCGCGAGCATTACATGGCCAACGAACGTCCTGCCCAGCAAAACGACATCAAGCTTCTGATCAGCAAGGGCCTGGAACAGGGCTACCTGACCTACGCCGAAGTTAACGACCATCTGCCCGACGACATGGTCGATCCGGAGCAGATCGAAGACATCATCGGCCTGATCACCGGCATGGGCATCGATGTCCACGAAGTTGCCCCCGACGCCGACACGCTGATGCTCAGCGACGGCAACACCGGCAACCGTGAAGTCGATGATACCGCCGCTGAAGAAGCAGCTGCCGCACTTACCGCACTCGACACCGAAGGTGGCCGTACCACCGACCCGGTGCGCATGTACATGCGCGAAATGGGTACCGTCGAGCTGCTTACCCGCGAAGGCGAAATCGCCATCGCCAAGCGCATCGAAGAAGGCCTGGGCCAGGTGCAGGCTGCATTGGGCACCTTCCCGCTGGCCGTTGAGTCGGTGCTGGCCGATTACGAACTGCACAAGGAAGGCAAGAAGCGCCTGGCCGAAGTGATCGTCGGCTTCAACGACCTGGTCGAAGAAGCACCGGCTCCGGCCGTTGCTGCCGAAGACACCAGCGATGACGCTGCCGAAGACGCCGACGAAGACGCTGACGGTGACGACGTCGAGGAAGAGGCCGGCCCGACCGGTCCGGATCCGGTCGAAGTTGCCAACCGCATGGAGCAGCTGGCCAGCGATCTTGCCAAGTTCAAGAAGGCTCACGCCAAGGGCGACACCAAGGCCCAGACCAAGCTGCGCGAAGAAATCTCGGCCACCTTCGTGACCCTGAAGCTGCCGCTGCCGCTGACCGACGTGCTGGTGCGCCTGCTGCGCGAGACCATGGGTCAGGTCAAGTCGCAGGAGCGCCGCGTGCTGCACCTGGCCACCATCACTGCCCGTATGCCGCGTAAGGATTTCATCCGTTCGTGGGAAGGCAACCAGACGAATCTGGAGTGGGTGGAAGACGCGATCAAGCGTAAGCAGAAGTGGTCGTCGGCCCTGCGTGACGTCAAGGACCAGATCGTGTCCGAGCAGCAGGCCACCATCGACCTGGAAAAGAACACCCAGCTGAGCCTGGACGAGCTGAAGGAAATCAGCCGCGTCATGGCCTACGGCGAAGCCAAGGCGCGCAAGGCCAAGAAGGAAATGGTCGAGGCCAACCTGCGCCTGGTCATCTCCATTGCCAAGAAGTACACCAACCGCGGCCTGCAGTTCCTGGACCTGATCCAGGAGGGCAACATCGGCCTGATGAAGGCCGTCGACAAGTTCGAATACCGCCGCGGTTACAAGTTCTCGACCTATGCCACCTGGTGGATCCGCCAGGCGATCACCCGTTCGATCGCCGACCAGGCCCGCACCATCCGTATTCCGGTGCACATGATCGAGACGATCAACAAGTTGAACCGCATTTCCCGCCAGATGCTCCAGCAGTACGGCCGCGAGGCCACGCCGGAGGAGCTGGCCAAGGAAATGGACATGCCGGAAGACAAGATCCGCAAGGTGATGAAGATCGCCAAGGAGCCGATCTCGATGGAAACCCCGATCGGCGACGACGAGGATTCGCATCTGGGCGACTTCATCGAGGACACCAATGTGGAGTCCCCGATCGAGAACACCACCAACATCAACTTGTCGGAAACCGTGCGTGACGTACTGGCTGGCCTCACCCCGAGGGAAGCCAAGGTGCTGCGCATGCGCTTCGGCATCGACATGAACACCGATCACACGCTGGAAGAAGTGGGCAAGCAGTTCGACGTGACCCGCGAGCGTATCCGTCAGATCGAGGCCAAGGCGCTGCGCAAGCTGCGTCACCCGAGCCGTTCGGAGCAGCTGCGCAGCTTCCTCGACATCGAGTGATCGCTGGTTTGCAGGTGACGGCTGGCGCGTAAGCGCCGGCAAGGAGAAACCCCGCCCCGGCGGGGTTTTTCTTTGGGCGTGCGGCGGTGGGGTGCGCACAGCGGCGTTGCTGTCCGGCGGCAGCCGGTGCTGCGCCCCTGCAGTCGAGCGCTGCAGTGCGCAATACGCGCACATCAAAAGCAGACACGTGGAAGTAGTCGCACGCAGCCGGCTCCACTACACTGTGTCGTCGCTAAGGGCCTATAGCTCAACGGTTAGAGCAGAGGACTCATAATCCTTTGGTTCCAGGTTCGAATCCTGGTGGGCCCACCAAGCGAATCAAATTCTTGCGGTGTTTTTCCCCGCCAGGCATGCCTCCGCAGAATTTTCTGGTGCCCGTTTGGTGCCCGTACTGCCAGAGCGAAATGCGCACATCAGTTTTCGACGAGGCGACAGGTACTCTTCAGTGCGCCTTGATTGGCCTTCTCGCAAGTGTCGGTGAAAACGGCGGGTGAACCCGCTTCGGTACATTGAATTTCACCAACTACCTCAATTTGGAACGCCAAACCTAGTAGGGGATATCGAGCGCCGACGCGGCTAGTTTCGCTACCTCAATGTTGCTCCCCGGCGCGACGTTGTCGTTGAGCATCCAGATTGCCGACAAACCAGTCCAGGCGAGCACCCACTGCAATAATCTGTGGCGGTCCATATCTGAAGCCGCGGCTACCACTTCTATTCGCTTTGCGAAGCGACCTGGCGCAAGCGCGCTCATAGCATCGGGATTGCAGAAGATGTTCGCATAGTCAAAGCCGCGTTCACCGCACAGCCCTTTGGGATCGATCGCAAGCCAGCCGGAAGTGCCGAAATCAAGCACGTTGCCATGGTGGATGTCGCCATGCAGTACCGTTACATCGCGCGGATCTGAGAGCAGCTCGCGTGCGGTTCTTGCGCAGTGCTCAAGAATGCCCCCGTGCGTCTTCGCTCCGCACAAGAGAGCCTCGAACCAGCGCTCCAATGGAACCAATGGCGGTGGTGGCGCAGTACGTGGTTTGTGAAGCCGTGTGCAAACGCTGCAGAGGATGCGACTGGCTTCGTCGTCCAAGCCACTACCCACCATCTGCACCAGTGACGCCGATCCGAGTGCGCGCTGCATGAGCAAGGCCTCGCCTTCCTGTGCCAGCACGGGCGCTGCACCGTCACCGTTCCACCACGCCATCAGCAAGCTTCCTGCCTGCTCTTCGGCAAGTTTCGAAATTTTAAGCATTGCGGGAAGGCCGCGCTGACGAACTGGAAGCAGGTAGCCATTCAACGAAGCAAACGGGTCGCCGTCCTTCGTTAGATCCCATTTTTCCAGATATTCATCAAACATCGTTTTACTCAATCAAGAATCTCTTGATGATACCCGTGAGGATTCGCTTTCGATAAGCGTACAGGTGACACTTGGCCTTGTTGTTGTTTCGTTACCCGGAGTTCTGCGGTGTAGGCATTGGGATCGAAGCAGCGCAATGGCCCGGACGCCGCTGCGTACCACTCTTGCTTGCGATGGATCATGGGGAAGAACAGAAAAGGGGGCGCTTTAATCAGCGCCCCCTTCTGTTCACAGCGGTTGCATCAGAAGTCGTAGGTCACGCCAAGGCGCATGCTGCGTGGAGTCTGCCAGGACAGGACCTGGCGATAGATGCCGGGGCCGTAGTCCGGCTCCAGACGGGTAGCCTTCTGTTCGTTCAAGGCATTCAGCACGTCAACGGTGAAAGCCAGTTTTCCGTCAGCGAATGAGGGACGGTACTCGGCACTGAGGTTGAGATTCTTGATCCAGGGCGTTTCACCGGCGTCGCCCATCTTGGCCGGCTTGCCGCCACACCAATGGTAGTAGTTGCCAGGGTAGGCCGGGTAGGTCTCATCCGGACCATAGGCCCCCTGACAGGAGTTCGGCGTCCCGCTCATGATCTGCAACGTACTGCTGACGCTCCATTCCGGGTTGATCTGCCACATGCCCATTGCCTTGAGCTGGTGGGTACGATCATTCGGAAGGTGGCCACCGGCATATTCCATCAGGGATGGGTAGTCCCAGTCCTGCGTAGCCGAGATGTCGCTTTGGCCGATGTCGGACTTCACCTGACCTTCGGTGTTGCCGCGACTGTGGGCGAAGGTGTAAGTCACGCGCCCCCACAGCCTGCCGTCGAACGGGTGTTCGATATAGGCATCCAATGCCGTATAGGTGCGCTTTACCTTTGAATAACCGAAGTCTGCGTTGGTGATGGCCAGTTCGGTGTAACCGCCCTGGCTATTGGGCAGGTTGAACACCGCGGCCCTACCGGGGTTGAAGAAATAGCAACCGCGTAGGCCAGTGGTATCAATGCCTTGAGCAGCAGCCATTTCCTCGAATTTCTCGATGTAGCAGGTGTCGTCGATGGCGTTGTTCAACTTGCGGTATGTCAGCTTGGCGCCGTAGTTCCAGTTCTCGTTGAAGACCTTGTCAAAGCCCACGATGTACTCATCCTGCGATTGGGCCTTCAGGTTCTTTGCCGTAACCGTCTTCGGATCCGGCGACTGGCCGTATTCGCGATTGGCCGAGTAGGGGGCGCCCGGGCCGTTGATTGTGTCGATCGCGGTCAGGCCGGTCGGGTTGCCGTTCGCATCGATGCCCGTGTAGGTGTAGTACTCGTTGGTATAGATGGAACCCGCGGCGCCGCGTGCAGCCAGTGAGTTTGGCAATGCGAGGTAGTAGCGCCCAGCGTTACCGTAGACCTTGAATGTGCTGTCGCCATTGACATCCCAGGCGAAGCCCAATCGCGGTGCCCACTGCGGCTTGGTCTGCCTGATGTAGGCCTGGCCTTCCGGGTTGTAATTGATGAACTGGTCATTGCGCAGGCCGAGCTTGACCAGCCAGCGGTCGTTTACCTGCCAGTTGTCCTCGATGTACTGAGCGCGCTGCATGACTTTGACCGAGGCGCGGGTTTCCTGGATGTACTTGGAAACGTAGTAGCCGGTCTCGCCGCCGGGATAGTTGCCGGGAGCGCCCACTCCTCCTTCGCTGATGGGCGTCATCGCGTTCGGCTTGCGGCCGTAGAGCCAAAGGTAACCGGCGTCCGGCGCCATGATGGTGCTGTCGTTGCGGTCTTCGGTCCGCTGGTTGTCGATGCCGGCGGTGATCGCGTGATCGCCCAGATGGTAGGTCACATCCAAGCGGTAGTTTGCGCCAAACGTCTGATGCCTGGGGTCGGATATCTGCGCCAGCTTATTGGCATTGGTGATGGGAATTCCGCCGTTCAGGGCCGGGTTCTGATTGACGCTGCCACTGACCGGTATCAGGTTGGAGAACTTGTTGTCTGGATCGGACTCCAGGTCCGTCTTCTGTTCGCCATACTGGGCATTGACCGTCAGGTTGTCCGTCAGATAGCCCGTGTACTTGGCGATCCACATCACCGCCTTCGTGTCAGTCGCGGTCGCGTTGCTGAGGTAGTCACCGCGGTTGAAGGTGTTGTAGTTGTAGCGGTAGTTCTACCAATCTGGTTGATGACGCCACCGGTGGTGCGCCCGTACGCAGCGCCATAGCCGCCGGTCAACACTTCCTGCTGCTCAATGGAGCCATAAGGCAATTCAATGCCGCCGAAACCTTTCAGCGGATCGGTGACGTTCATGCCGTTGATGTAATAGGCGTTCTCGGAAACAGAAGCACCGCCGAAGGAGGACAGTCGCTGACCGTTGGATGCATTGACGAAGTCGTTGGACCCTTGAATGACGCCAGGAGCCAACTGTGCGATGGCATCAGCGCTACGCGCGATCGGCAGCTTGGCCAACTGTTCGGCCGTGATGACCATGCGTGAATCGACCTGGGTCACGTCGATGGGCTGCATTCGCGTGCCCACTACTTCGACAGCCGACAGCGTCGTGGCGTTGAATGAAGCATCTGCGGTGGATGAAACCGCAACGGTGATACTGCGGGTGCCAACGGTAGCGCCATCCTTGATCTGCTTCACCGTATAGGCGCCAACCGGCAAGCTACTCACGCTGTAGCGCCCGTTTGCGTCTACCACCACGGAGCGCGAAAGGCCTGATGTACTTTCAATAACGATGGTGCTTCCAACTTCGGCCGAGCCGCTGATGGCGCCCGATGTGGATTGTGCGTGTGCACTGAAACTCAATACAGCACTCATCAGGGCAACCGTAAGCCCGGAACGGGCCAGTACCTTTATTGTCGTCATCGCTGTTCTCTCCTGCTTAGGAATGCGCTTCGCCTGGGAATGAACGGAAGACGGAGCTTTGGTTGCTGATGTATCCAACTTCCACGAAACGCCCGAACTGTAGTTGACGGTTCAGCAGTGGTCACTGACATAAGTTATGAACTCAGCTACAGAATCGCTGACATAATTGAATTCAGAGATATATTGAAAAGTTCTATTCTTTATCTCTTCAGTGCATGCTCGCCGCCCGCGATGAGCTGATGCCATCGGTCGTAGCAAGGCCCGAGCTTTCGGGCATCGAGCTTGGCAGAGCGCAGCACTGCTGCCGACATCTACGCCTGCCTTCCGTATTTGATGAATCTGCTTTCTTCGCGGATCGGATGCCGTTGGTGGGCCGGCAGTTTTTTTCAAAGTCTGCTGAGACGGCTTTAGCCAGAAGTCAGGGGCCAAAAAGCCCTTGGCTCAACGTTGGATTGAGTCGTTGGGAGTCGCACGAAAGGGGCAACGCGGTTGTGCCCGGTGGCATAGTGGGTGCGACACGTGTGATGTCAGTGCTGGTCGGGTGATCTCAATTCCGCCATTTTTCGATCACTAGGTTTAGAACTCCGGCTAAGCTGAGCCCTCCACAAGGGAGACTGCTGGCAATGTCGATACGCACGGTTCCAGGTCGTCGCCGCTTCATCACACAGTCCGCCACGTTGGGGGTTCTCGCCGCGTTACCTTCAGCCCAAGCGTTGGCCGCTTCGTGCAAAGACACCGCCAGCAGTTCCTGGATTCCCGACGACACATTCCTCGCTGAGTTGCCTCGGATCATGCAGGCCTTCGCGGTTCCTGGCGTGGGCATCGCGGTGGTTGAAGACGGTGCTGTGGCATGGAGTCGGGGTTTTGGCTTGGCTGATGTACAGACCGGCAGACGCGTTGATGCGCGCACGGTGTTCGAGGACGCCTCGCTCAGCAAGCCGGTGTTCGCGTATCTGGTGATGCAGCTGGTGGAGCAGGGGCGGATCGATCTGGATGTTCCGTTGGTTCGATATCGCCGCCCTGATTACCTTGGCGATCATCCGTGGGTTGCGCTCATCACCGCGCGCGATGTGTTGCGACACACCACCGGGCTGCCCGATTGGCGCAAGTCGCCAGCCACCGAGAAGCTGGTGCCGATGGTGAAGCCCGGCACGCGCATCAACTATTCCGGTGAGGCATTCGTCTGGTTGCAGCTGGTCGTTGAAACGGTCACCAACCAGAGCCTGGATGAGTCGATGCAGACCTGTCTGTTTGGTCCTGCCGGGATGAAGGACAGCAGCTATACCTGGAATACGGATCTGGCCGCGCGTTCCGTTTTTGGCCATCGCGCACACGACCGCGCTGATGCGGGAATGCCGCCGCAGGTGTTGCGCGAACAGTGGAGCGCCGCCCAACGCGTCGCCGAGCGCTGGGGCAAGCCGCTGTCTGCATGGAAGTACGAAGACGCCCAGCGTGCGCTGCCGGAAGTGCAGGCCTTGTCGCCGTCAGGCTTGGTAACGTGGCCGGGCGACATCCTCGCCAACGCCGCCGCCAGCTTGCGCACCACGGTGCAGGACTATGCGACCTTCCTCTGCTTGATGATGGCGGGCCGGCAGCGTGCGGCATGGGAGATCAGCGAGACTGCGCGCCAGGCCATGCTGACACCGCAGATCAGCTTGCCGGGGCGATGGACCGAGAAAGGCCTGGGTTGGAATACCGAGCAGACCCGCGACGGCCCGATGTTCTATCACTCGGGCAGCAACAGCGGCATCTTCAAGAACTTCGCCATTGGCGATGCGCAGCGACAGCGGGGCATTGTGGTGTTGACCAATGGCGGCAGCGGTTCCTATGTGCACCGGCGGGTGGTGCGTGCTGCGACCGGATACGATCTGCTTTCGTACGATCTTTGATCGTATGCGGGTATCCGTTGTTCACGCATCCGCAGCGTGATTGCTATCTGCGATAGCCCCGCTGCCAATCAACTCGGGCCGCGCCTGCTGCCAATGCCGCGCGGCATTTTTGTCAGTGCTCGAAGACGCCATCGCCAGCCTGCTCGGCGATGGGCCGTACCTCCTGCACCAGGCTCAGCAAGGTCTTTCCCGGTTCTTCATTCATCACCTCATGCGCGGACTGTTCGAACCAGATGAGTTTCTTCTGCGGCGCATCTACGCTGGCGAACCATTCGGCAGCCAGCTCCGAGGAGACGTTGCGGTCGTGCCGGCCCAGGAACAGGAACAGCGGCGTCTTGAGCTGGCGGGTGGTGCTCATGTCGAGGGTCAGCGCATCCGCGAGCAGATGCTGCATGGAAAAATCGTTGCCCTTCCGGGCCGCGGCTATATCCGCGTCGGCATACTCCGGTGACAGCGCAAAGGCTGCGGCCTCGGCATCGCCGCCGCGACGGTTGTGGACCATGCCGCCGTAGTGGTTCAACCAATGTCGCTGCTTGAACAGTGCATCCAATGCAACCGGGGTGTTGCCTTGGGCATAGGGTGCTATTGCCTGCAGGTCAGCGATGGCCTGCGCGTTGTGGTCGTGTTGGGCCTGTTGCATTGTCCATGCCCAGCCGCGCCGCTCGCTCTCCGGCGCGTTGGATATCTGGCCCATGCCGATATAGGCATGCAGCCACTGCGGGCGTTGCTTGGCCACTTCCAGGCCCAGATAGCTGCCCCAGGATTGGCCGAGCACGAAAATCTTCTGCTTGTCGAATTCCTGACGCAGCCACGCCACCATTTCCAGCGAATCGGCGACCATGCGCTCGCGGGTCATGGTGGGTGCCAGCTGCGCTGGGTCGTTGCTCGCAAAGGTCTTGCCCGCGCCGCGCTGGTCCCACTGCACCACAGTGAAGTATTCCTCCCAACCGCGCTGGAAGTACCAGCTGGTCGGCATGGCTACCCAGCCCGGCCCACCGTGCAGCATCAGCAAAACCGGGTTGCGGGCATCGTTGCCGCGGATCGATACCCATTGATCTATCCCGCCGATGCGCACCTTCTCCAGGCGTTCGATGCCATTGTCGGCAACCACGCGGCGCATATCGGCAACGATGGCGGTGGCCTGCGCCCGATCACGGGGCGCGGGTGCTTCGGGCACGGCGGCGCTTGCGCCGATACAGACGCCAGCGGTGATGCAGAGCAGGAGCAGCGGCAACAGCTTCATAGGTTTCCCAGGGTTGGTGTCAGTTGCAGGGATGAAGCCTGTCATGTGCTGGTCGCAACGGCACCTGCAGCAGGTTTGCAAGGTTGGCCGGGCGACATGCGGAAGCCACTTGGCGTTGTGCCCAACTCCCGGCGGAAGCGCCGGTTGAACTCCGAGATATCACCAAAGCCGGCATCCAGCGCAATCTGCAGCACGCTCTCATCGCCGTCGCGCAGGCGTTGTGCGGCCTGACGCATGCGCTGTGCGAGCATGAACTGATGCGGCGTGGTTCCGGTAATGCGTTTGAACTCGCGCAGCAGATGGGCAGGGCTCAGCGCTACATGTTGAGCAAGAGTGGTCAGCGACAGCGGCTGCTGGTAGTTGGACATCAGCCAATGCACCAGTTCCTGCACGCAGCGTGTATTCCTGGCACGCGCCGCGTTCGAGGCGGAGACCAAACCGCTGCAGCCGGCATGCCGGGACATGACCGTTTCCAGCAGTTGGAAGGCGAACGCTTCTATCTGCTGCGGGTTCTCGACCACCTGGTCCGCGTGCGGCAACAGGCCGGGGCCACATTGGCGGGGGGCGAACGCTGCCTGCTTGAAACGCAGCGGGCGTGCGCCGGGCAGGGCGGCGACAACCGCTTCCTGCACTGCAGGCTCAAAATGAAAGGCAAGGCAGCGGTCGCCGCGGCTGTGTTGGTGGCCGCATTCATAACAGTCACCCGGATTGCCCAACAGGATCGCGCCGGGCACCAGAATCGACATGCCACAACGGTTGCGGTAGCCGAAGCTGCCTTCCAGCACTACCGCGATGCTGACCCCGGCATGCTGTTCTTCGAAGCGGGGATCGGTGGGGCCGGCGCTGCAGGTCATCATCGCGCTGGACCAGCCCGGGCCGCTGCCCAGCGGCTGTGCGATCAAGGTCATTGCATCGGTTCCATCAATTTTCCCCAAGATCGTATCCCAGCCTGAGCGCAGCATCCGTGTCTGCATCCCAGAAGCGCGGATGCATCACCCAGGACAACAAGGAGGCGGTTGGATGGCAACAATATGGTGGGAGCAAGCGGTGGCGGTGCCGGCAGCGGTCGCCTGGGCGGCCTTGCGCCGCGTCGACAGGGCGCAGGTGTTGTTCAGCCCGGTGCTGGTTGATGGCTGCATGCATGGCGATGTCCGCGAGTTGGTGTTTGCCAGTGGCCTGCAAGTGAAGGAGCGTATCGTCAGCGTCGATGAGCACAGGCGGCGCGTGGCCTATAGCGCGCAGGGCGCGCCCTTTGAACATCATTCCGCATCGATGCAGGTCGTGGAGGACACGCGCGGCGGTTGTCGATTGATCTGGGTAAGCGACTTTTTGCCCGATGCGCTGGAGGAGGCGGTCCGGCCCTTGGTCATCGAGGGAGCCGCGGCGTTTGCGGCAAACCTGGAAGCGGGCCGGTCACTGGATTGAGCATGAGCGGCCGCACCGGAGGCATATTCGTTGTGGCCGCTGCCCGCTGAATTCAGTCCTGCGTATCGGATTCGATCTCCAGCACCGCACCCAGTCTCTCGGCCAGGGCCTGCGCGGCGTCCAGCACGCGCGCCCGGCTTTCGTCGTTGATGGTTTCCACCTGGATCAGATAGGAGCCGGGGCCTTGGTTGTCGCTCAGGCCCGCCGAGCTGCTGTCCTCATCATCGGCGGCAAATGCGGGTTCGGTGATGTCTTCGGCTGAATCCACATCGTCCATGCCCTTGAGCATGTCGAGCATGGCCTGGGTGACGGCTTCGTCGGCGGTGAGGCGGAGTTCGAGGTTTGCCATGTAAATCTCCTTGCGGACGTGAGGGGACGGCTTATTCACCTTCGGCCTGGAAGCCCACGTTTCGGTGGCTGCCATCGCAGAAGGGCTTGTTGTTGGAATGACCGCAGCGGCACAGCCAGGTTTCACTTATGCGGTGCAGGGTACGGCCGGTGCCGCTGACCACCTCGAGGTTGCCGATGACGTGCAGTGGGCCGTTCCGGGTCGGATTGACCTGCAGGGGGCCATCGCGTTGCGGCAGTGCCTCGGATTTCTGTTCGGCCGGCTCGCCGCTGGCGGTGAAGCCACAGTCGACATGGCGGTGGTCGCAGAAAGGCTTGTTGTGCGATTCGCCGCAGCGGCACAGGGTTGCGCGCATGCCTTCATCCTTGCCGGCAATGCGCAGCGGTGCAGTGAAAGCCAGCGGGCCGTTCTCGCGGATGTGCACCAGGTTGACTACCGGCGCGGGCTCGTTGTGGGAGCCGTCGTTGTATTCGTAGCGGATGGCGCCGGAGGGGCAGTTGCGCGCGATCAGCTCCACTTCCTGCGGGGCGACCGCATCGGGGTGGATCCATTCGCCGACCACGTTGGGCACGAACACATCCGGATGGCTGAGCACGCAGTTGCGTGAGTGGATGCAACGCTCGCCATCGAAGTGGATGGTGACGGTTGTGCCGCGTACGGTTTCGGTTGCCATGGGCTGCCTCCGCTTCGGAAAGCACAGTGTCGCGCGCGGGACGTTAAGGCGGGGCGTATGCAGCCATGTCTGCTTGTAGGAGCGGCGTGAGCCGCGAAGCAAGGGCCAATGGAACAGCTATCGGGCTGGGGCTTCAGAAGGTAAGCGCTTCGCGGCTTATGCCGCTCCTACAAAACCCGGTTATTTGCGTACAGCCAGCACCCCATCCAGCGCCAGCTCGGCCTTGAAACCGGCCTTCTGTAGGCGGGTGGCCACTTCGCGCGGTACATCGCGGCCGCTGGTGAGCTTGTTCGGCGCGCCGGTGTAATGGAACAGGCGGCCGCCTTTGCGCAGCACGCGCGCCAGTTGATCGTAGAACACCTGCGAGTACAGCTCGCCGGCAATGCCGAAGCGCGGCGGATCGTGCAGCACCGCGTCCATCGAGGCATCACCGATGTGTTCGATTTGTTTGGAGATATCGCCGTGGGTCAGTTGCAGGCGGCCAGCGGTGTGCTCGCCTTCCGGATCCGGCGACCACGGGTTGAGGGTGCGCAGCCAAAGAACTTCGGTGCTCTTTTCGAAGGAGCGTATGCCAGCCACGCCTTCATCCAGGCAACAGGCGGCGAAGTAACCCATGCCGCCGCAGGTATCGAGCAGCTGCTTGCCGCGCGGCGCCACCAGCGCCACCTTGCGGCGGGCATCGTCCAGCGGCGAGATCTGCGCGCTGACCAGCATCTTGATGCCGTCGATCTCGAAGGTGGGAATGCCCCAGTCAGTGGGTACCAGCTTGTACAGGCCGCTGCCAAAGCGCGAGGCCGCGCTGAATTCGTCGCCATCCCAGTAGTAGATGGTGCGGTCCTTGAGCTTGGCCGGCCACGGGTAGTGCTGGCCGCCGTACTGCCAGCCATCGGCGCTGAGGCTGACCGTTTGCTGGCTGCGGCCCAGGTCGAGCGAGGCGCTTGCTTCGCTGTTTCCCTTCTTCAGGGCGCTTTCCAGCTGCTCGAGCAGGGGGCGGGTCAGCAGGGGGCCGGTGTAGTGAGGCATGGGGATGGCAGTGATGCGGGGGAGGGAATGCTACCGCAGGGAGGGTTTTGGGTTTTTTTGTTCTTGGCGAAGAGCCCCCTCCCCAAGCCTCCCCTTTGCTTCGCAAAAGGGAGGGGCAGAACTCCCTCCCTTTGCCGCAGGCAAGGGGAGGGCCGGGGAGGGGTAGCTTTGGATGTCCGCCCCAAGCCAACCAGCGTTCAGCCGCCATCAGCAGGCATAATTTGCGCCCCTCCCTTCGATTCCGCCCGCTCCGCCGCCTTGCCCGTCGGTGCCGGCGGCCAGCCCGTATGTCCTTCCTTCATTCTGAACTGGCGCAGTGGCGCGCCCATCCCCTGCGTGAAATGTTGGCCGGCGCCGTGGCCACCTTTGCGCTGATCCCCGAGGTCATCGCGTTCTCGTTCGTGGCCGGGGTGGACCCGCAGGTGGGTTTGTTCGCGTCTTTCGTGCTGAGCATCGTGATCGCGGTGTTCGGTGGGCGGCCGGCGATGATCACTGCGGCTGCCGGTTCGGTGGCGCTGGTGGCAGCGCCGCTGATCAGTGCGCACGGCCTGCCCTATCTGTTCGCCGCAGGCCTGCTGGCCGGCGTGATCCAGATCCTGTTCGGGGTGCTGCGGTTGGGCGTGTTGATGCGGTTTGTCAGCAGTTCGGTACGCACCGGCTTCGTCAACGCGCTGGCGATCCTGATCTTCGCCGCGCAGCTGCCGCAGCTGCACGGTGCCACCGCCGCCACTTGGGCGATGCTGGCGCTGGGCCTGCTGGTGATCTACGGCTTGCCGCGCCTGCCGCTGCCCGGCGTGCGCGCGATTCCTTCGCCCTTGATCTGCATCGTGGTCTTGAGCGTGTTGGCAGCGTGGTTGAAGCTGGATCTTCCCACCGTGAATGACCTGGGCAAGCTTCCCGAGGCGCTGCCGCAATGGATGGGCTTGCCGTCCTTGCCGTTTGATCTGCAAACCCTGCGCATCATCGCGATGCCGGCCCTGGCCATTGCGATGGTGGGTTTGCTGGAATCGATGATGACGGCGCGCGTGGTGGACGAACTCACCGACACACCCAGCTCCAAGAACCGCGAGTGCACCGGTCTGGGTGTGGCCAATATCGCCGCCAGCCTGTTCGGCGGCATCGCCGGCTGCGGCATGATCGGGCAGACCGTGGGCAACGTGAAGTACGGTGGCCGCGGACGATTGTCGACGTTGTTTGCCGGCGTGTTCCTGCTGGTGCTGATGGTGCTGTTGAAACCGTGGGTGGGGCAGGTGCCGGTGATCGCGCTGGTGGCGATCATGGTGATGGTCAGTGTGTCCACGTTTGACTGGCGCAGCCTGGGCGCGCTGGTGCGGCATCCGCGCCTGTCCGGCGTGGTGATGCTGGCGACGGTGGCGGTGACCCTGGGCACGCACAACCTTGCGGCGGGTGTCGGTGTTGGCGTGTTGCTGAGCGGCGTGTTCTTTGCACTGAAGGTGGCGCGTCTGCTGCGTATCGAGCAGCAGGACCAGGCCGATGGCAGCGTGCGCTATGCGGTGAGCGGGCAGGTGTTCTTTGCCTCGGCGGATGCCTTCATCGATGCGTTTGATCCGCGCCTGGTGCAGGGGCGTGCGGTGGTGATTGATCTGTCAGCGGCACAGCTGTGGGATATCACCGCGGTGGCGGCGTTGGAGAAGGTGGTCAGCCGCTATCGTCATCACGGCATCAAGCCGCGCGTACTGGGGCTGGATCGGCACGGGCGGGCGCTGCTGCGGCGCGTGCTGCGTGAGGGTGATCTGGCCGTAGAGGATGCGCCAGCGTCAAGCTTGTAGGAGCGGCGTCAGCCGCGAAGCTGGTAAAGGCCAATGGCGGCACAGTGTTCGCAATTGCATGGCTGCCCGCAGCTGAGGGCGCGGTGGTTTCGCGGCTGACGCCGGTCCTACAGTTGTCGGGTGGCTGGATTGCCGGTGTAGGAGCGGCATAAGCCGCGAAGCTGATGCTGTTGCCGGTTGTTGAGGTATCTGCAATTGCAGTGGCTTCCGCAACGGACAGCGCGGTAGCTTCGCGGTTTACACCGCTCCCACAATCGTCGGGTGGCTGGGTTGCCTGTGTGGGAGCGGCGTCAGCCGCGAAGCCGGTGGTGATGCCAGTTGTTGAGGTATCTGCAATTGCAGTGGCAACCGCTACGGACAACGCGCTGGCTTCGCGGCTTACGCCGCTCCTACAAATAAAAGCTGGGTTACATCACATCCCAGGCGTAACCGCCGCGCTCCAGTACCGATGCCGCCAGCGATTCGACAATGTCGTCTTCGTTGCGCTCCAGCCCGCGTACGTTGCGCGCCATGCGTCGGCGCGCCTGGCGGGCAAACAGGCGGGCGATCTTCACTGCGTCGTCGGCTGCCGGGTGTCCCGCCTGCAGCAGGCTCTCCACGCGCGACAGTACACACAGCCCGACAAACAGATCGATGGCGATATCGGCCACGCGCTTCTGTGCATGCTGCTGGTCGGCGATCTTCTTGCCGTGCTTGCGCAGCAGCCGGTCCGATGCCTTCGAAAGTTCCACCGTGTACTTCTCGCACAGGCGCGCCAGTGGCCGCAGCGCGTCGTTGATCGGTGCGCGAATGCGGCCGGTGCCGTAACCGGTGGCTTCGCGCACACGGCGGCCGGCGTAGTCGCTGAGCACGCCGAAGCCCTTGATCGGGTCGTTGAAGATGCCGCCAACCGCGCTTTGCAGTTCGCTGAGGGTTGCGCCCACGCCCTTCAGTCCATTCAGCGCCACGTACAGGCGCAGGATCTCGTTGGTGCCCTCGAAGATCGACAGGATGCGCGTATCGCGGGTCATCTGCTCATACGGCAACTCGCGCATGAAGCCGTTGCCGGCGGCAATCTGCAGGGCTTCGTAGCAGCTGCGCTGCACCGCCTCGCTGGCGAAGATCTTGCTCATCGCCGCTTCCACCGAATAGTCGGTGCGGCCGCTGTCGATTAGATGCGCCACCATCCACACCGTGCTTTCGGCAGCGAAGCAGTCGGCAGTCATCTGCGCGATCTTCTCGCGCACCAGCCCGAACTCGGCAATCGGCTGACCGAACTGCTTGCGCTCGCTGGCCTGTGCGCAGGCCATGCGGATCAGCGCACGCATGCCGCCGACGGCGCCACCGCCCAGCCCGGTGCGGCCACTGTTGAGGATGTTCATCGCCACCTTGAAGCCCTTGCCCACCAGGCCCAGTACATTGGCCGCCGGCACGCGTACCTCGTTGAAGGCAACGGTGGTGGTGGACGAGGCGCGGATGCCCATCTTGTCCTCGTGCGGGCCGTGGCTGACACCCTCCCAGCCGGCCTCGACGATGAAGGCGGTGACCTTGCCTTCCGGTGTGTCGGTGCGCGCGAACACGGTGTAGAAATCGGCGATGCCGCCGTTGGTGATCCAGATCTTCTCGCCGCTCAGGGTCCAGCTGCCGTCGTCGTTGCGATGGGCCTTGGTGCGGATGGCGGCGGCATCGGAGCCGGCGCCGGCTTCGGTCAGGCAGAACGCGGCAATCATCTCGCCGCTGGCGAGCCTGGGCAGATAGCGCTGCTTCTGCTCGTCGTTGCCGAACAGCAATAGCCCCTTCATGCCGATGGAACTGTGCGCACCGATGGTCAGCGACACCGAGCTGTCATGGCTGCTGGTCTGGCCCAGTACCCGCGCATAGGCGCCGTTGGACAGCTCCAGTCCGCCGTATTCCTCCGGGATGATCAGCCCGAACAAGCCCATCTCACGCAGCGCCTGGATGAACTCCGGCGGCTGCTCCGCGTCGCGGTCGTATTGGCGCAGATCGGCGGTCTTGTCGGCCAGGAACTGGTCGATGGCATCTGTCATCGCGCCCAGCATCTCGCGGTCACGTTCGCGGATCTGCGGATAGGGGAACAGCACATCTTCGGCGATATGGCCGAAGAACAACTGCTTGGCGATGCTTTCATCCAGGTTCTGCGCTGCAACGGTATTCACGTACGGCTCCTTGGGTGCGGGCGATGACGGCCTTTGTTGAATGATGGCCCACTCTTGCCGCGGGTTCACCCATTCGCAAGGCACAATCGTGGAACTCGTTGCGCTCTTGTCGGTCTCTGAACTGTGCGCTTGTACCGTGACAGGGCCGGTTACCGCCCTGCGTTGTGTGGCTGATGGAGTTGCATGCGTTCTGACCGTTCCGCCGAGCCGCTCTGGATCCGCCTGACTGCCGCGGTGATTGCCTTGGCATTCATGGCCGGGCTGGCGCGGCTGATGCTGCAGTTGCCAACGCTGAACGTGGTGGAAGAACAGACGCGGATACAACTGCGTTGGCTGTTGCCGGCTCACGCTACAGACGAACAGCCGCAGCCGCGTTCAGCGCCGCTGCCGCGTTTGGTGCAGGCAGACATCGCTCAGGCCGCTGACGCTCCCACGTCACCGTCAGCGCAAGCGCAAGCACCGGCCATGCCTGCGGCGCCCGCAGAACCGGCCGCATCGGCGCCCTCCCAGGCGGCATGGTCGCAACGTCTTTATGGGCGCGATGGCAGTCTGGCGGTGCCGCAGGGCGCTGCGGCATCTGCGCAGAAGAATGCTGCGCAGCGGTTATTCGAGCATCGCGATGAATTGGCTACGGGCGTGGGCGAGCGGCCGTTGGAGAAGATGGTCTCCGGTATGTTCGAAGACAAGAAAAAGCCGCCGACGCTGGGCGAAATGGGCGCGCGCTTGATCCACGGGCGGGACATCCAGCCGGCGCAGGCGCGGCGTCCGCCGGATATCGCGTTCAATCCCAGCCTGCACGAGCGCCCGTCTGATCTGGGTAGCGAAGCCACGGGGGATGCCTACAAGGCCGCACCCATCCGCTACGAGAAGGCGCCGGACATGAAAGGCGAGGCCAGCCGTCGCATTCGTGTCGCCATGGGGGCGTTGGAACAACGCTATCCGCGTTGCAATGGCGAGCAGCGCCGACGCTGGCTCGGCACCGCGCAACAGCATCTGGACGCCTTGCAGCGCGTGGAGTACCGCTACAACAACGGCGCCGATCCCGTCGAAGCCGAGCACAGCCTGCTCAGCGCGGCCGACAGTGCCTACGACCTGGCACGGCGTGCACTCTGGGACGCGGAGCGGCGCATGAAAATGTGCACTTGAGCGCAGGTCATCGCAGGCCAGTGGCGAGCCTTGTTGCCGACATTGGCAGTTCCGGTTGATGCGGCCGTATGTCACCCAACGGACAAACCGGGACAAACCAGGACGACTTTCCTAAGTTGTTGTCTTTGAATGGCTTTTTGCTGGATTTGCATGCCTAGAATCGGGCGTCTTCCATTCTGGGGTTGTGATGAAGTCGATCAGTGTGTTGTTTTCCGTATTGGCGCTTGTTTCCACATTCGGCTGTCAGGCAACGTCCAAGGCCGCTGCTGCGACCGGCGCGGGCGTTGCGCCCGGCCACAGCCATGCGCTGCCCAAGCATGCGTTGGTGGGTTATCTGCACAACTTCGACAATGGCCAGGGGCTGTTGCCGGTGGCCAAGGTGGATGACAGTTGGGATGTGATCGTGCTGGCGTTCGCCGATGACATGGGCGAGGGCAAGGTGGCGTTCAACCCGGACCCGGCGCTGGATCGCACTCAGTTGATCGCGGACATTGCCGCCAAACGTGCGCAGGGCAAGATCGTGGTGCTGTCCTTCGGCGGTGAGCTGGGCACGGTGACCTTGAACACGCAGCGCGATGAAGACAACTTCGTACGCACCACCGCCGATGCCATCAACACCTTCGGCTTCGACGGCATCGATGTCGATCTGGAAAAAATCGCCGGCGTGGTGCACGGCGCGCCGGTGATCCCGCACCTGGTGTCCGCAGTGAAGCGGCTGCATGAGATGTACCCGAACCTGTATGTGTCGATGGCACCGGAGCATCCCTATGTGCAGGGTGGGCTGGTGTCGATGGACGGTATCTGGGGCGCCTATCTGCCCTTGATCGACGGCCTGCGCGACGAACTGGACCTGCTGCACGTGCAGCTCTACAACAACGGCGGCCTGCCCACGCCCTATCGTGCCGAGAAGTACCCGGGCGGCAGCGTCGACATGATGGTGGGCTCGGCCAAAATGCTGATCGAAGGCTTTGAGCTGGCCGGCGGCAAGGGACGGTTTGCCGGGCTGCGCGCGGACCAGGTTGCACTGGCGTTGCCGTCAGGCCTGCGCGCCGCCGGCAATGGCTATGCGACAGCGACGGATATCAACCGTGCCTTCGACTGCCTGACCACTGCTACCCAGTGCGATGAGGTGAAGCCCAGCCAGCCGCGTCCGGATTTCCGTGGCGTGATGACCTGGTCGATCAACTGGGATGTGGCCGACGGCCGCGCGTTTTCCGAGCCGGTAGGCCAGCATCTGCGGGCGGCGCGCGGCCGCTGAGTGTGTGGGGAGCGTGTGCGCGTGGTGGTGCTGGACGTGTGCCGGAACGCAAACGTAGACGCTCCCTTTCATTCAGTGCCACGCACCGGCTTGCGCCCAACATGCGCAGGCCGGTGCAGGTGAAGAGGGCTGGGACAGCAGCCGCCTTACTGCACCTGGAAGTGCACCAGGGTTACCAGCTCGTCACTGCGGAAACCCGGATACAGGCGCTGCATCACCGCCAACAGCCCAGCCGGGGTACGGCATGCAGGGTCATGTTCGTCGCGCAGATCCGCTTCTTCCAGCGCATCGAAACTGCGCAGTTCGGTGTGCAGGGGCAGGGGACCCAGCTGCCCCCCTTCGCCCAGTGCGATGCAGGCCTGGGTCACGCCATGCCAGCGGGCGCCACGCCGTACGCTTGTGTTGCGCCCGGTATGGAACTGCGGGTTGTCGAAGCCTAGCAGGGGTACGCTCATGGGCTTGGGGCAGGAATGGAAAGCGGCTGTTCATTCTGGGCGCGATTGGCGTATTTTTCATCACCTGCCGTTCAAGCATGCAGGCTCAGCATCGTCCTCCTTCTGTTGATGGAATCCGGCCATGCCGCGCGCGGCTGCGCTTGTGCTGTTGCTGCTGATCTACGGGCTGTGCGGGCCGTTGCAGGCGCGCACGGTGTACCGCTGTGTGCAGAAGGCCACCGTCAGCATGGCCACTGCGCCCGAGCCCGGCTCTGTCTGCAAGGCCATCGAAATCGACGACAACGCCGTGCAGACGCCCAATCTATGGGGCAATTTCGGGGTGTTCAGCGGCACCCTGTACGAGCGTGAGCAGGACGGCAAACAGGTTTATTCCACCCGCAATCTGCCGGGCTCGACGCCTTACCTGCGCTTCACCGTGGCCACGCCGCCGGGCGAGCCCGCGCATGCCGGGCTGGGGCGGGTGGGTACACCGCAGTTGAACCGTCATGCACCGCAGTTCCGCGCTGCCGCCAAGGCCACCGGCGTGGATGATGCATGGCTGCGTGCGGTAGCCCATGCGGAAAGCGCGTTCGATGAAAAAGCGGTGTCGCCCAAGGGCGCGCAGGGTGTGATGCAGCTGATGCCGGAAACCGCGAGCGAGTATGGCGTAAGCGATCCGCTGTCGCCGGCGCAGTCCATCAACGGCGGTGCGCGTTACATGAAATCGCTGCTGCGTCGTTACAACGGTGACCGGACCTTGGCTGCGGCAGCCTATAACGCAGGCATCGGCGTGGTTGCGCGCTATGGCGGCGTGCCGCCGTATGCGGAGACGCGGCAATACGTGGACAAGGTATTGGCCTTGTACGGCCGGTATCGCGAGGCGATGGGAACCGGGCCGGAGCGGCCGGCGTTGTAGTTTGATTGTTGGGGGTTGGAGTTGGAGTGGGGCGAAGGTGACTTCACAGTTGGAGTTGGAGCCGGGAGCCGGGAGCCAAAGCCAAAGCCAAAGCCAAAGCCAAAGCACCCCTCCCCAACCCTCCCCTGCGCTGCGCGCAAGGGAGGGGGTGATAGTGCAGTGCTGACGCTTTGGCTTGAGCTCCCTCCCTTTCGCCGTAGGCGAAGGGGAGGGTTGGGGAGGGGTGCTTTGGCTTTGCGGTTGTTCCCGCTTTCGCCCCCAGCTTCCCCCTCAATCCACCCCAGCCTCAAGCAAGCGCAACTGCTGCCACCCCACGTGATGCATCAACTCGCGCACCACCACCAGGGCAGCAACGAAATTCGCCCGCTCCGGCAGCCCCATGGACTTGGCTGGCATGCCGGACGCTACCTGCGCCAGCTGGTTGAATGCCCGTTCCACCTCTTCAATATCCAACTCCCAGATCGGCTGTTGCGGGTAGCCCAGCACGCCCGGCAAGGGCGCAAGCGCTGGATCGGCACATTCCAATACCTCCAGCGAATCCTGGCGCAGGGCCGGAATCCAGGGCATGAGGGCATCCTCGATGCTGGCGATGGCCTGCTCCAATGCCTGTTCCGACGGCGGAAAGTGCTGCAGGCCCGCCTCCAGCAGCGATGACAGCGACAGCGGCAGGCTGATGTCGGTGGTTTGCCCGGCGCGCAGCCGGATCAGGTCTTCTTGCAGATACAGGTGCATACACTTCTCCAGCAGGCAGGGCTTTCGGCGGTTCCGCCGCGGGCCGTGAGCGTCTATCGTGCCGGGTCCGCAGTTGGTTGGGTGTACATGGATCGCAAACATTGGGTAATGGCCGTCATCGTCGTCACCGCTGCCGCCTTGGGTGCCAGCTTCCTGTGGCCGCCCACGGCGCCCGAACCGGCAGCGCCACCGGCGACACCGCTGGGCTGGCAGGCACGGATCGATCTGCTCGGCGGTGACGGGGTGGCGGGCAACGCTGCCGGCACTGCCGCGCAGACCCGCTTCAGTGATCCCTGGGGCCTGGTGATGGGCGGTGGCGTGCTGTTCGTAGCCGATGCCGGTGAAAACAACCGCATCCTGTATCGCGGCCTGGATGGCCGCTTCCAGCTGCTGGCAGGTAGCGTCGAGGGCCTGGCCGATGGTCAGGGCAGTGCGGCGAAGTTCAATACGCCCTCGGGTATCGCCTTGGACGCGCAGGGCAACCTGTATGTCGCCGACACCGGCAACCACGCCATCCGCAAGATCAGCACGCAGGGGCTGGTCAGCACGCTGGCGGGCAATGGCAGCCCCGGTTTTGCCGATGGCAACGGCGCACAGGTGCGCTTCAACGGGCCGATGGGGGTGGCAGTTGGGGCCGATGGCCGCGTCTATGTTGCCGATACCTGGAACGACCGCATCCGCGTGATTGCCACCGACGGCACGGTCACCACCTTGGCCGGCGGCGCGCAGCCGGGCTGGGAAGATGGCCCCGGCGCGCAGGCGCGTTTCGATACGCCCACCGATCTGAAGTTCGACGGCCACGGCAATCTCTGGGTTGCCGACCTGCAGAACAATGCGCTGCGCAGCATTGATGGCAACGGCATGGTCAGCACCCGTGTCGGCATGCCCAATGCCGAGCGCGTGCTATGGGGGCCGATGACGCTGGCGATCACCCACGACGACGTGGTCTATGTGGGCGAACGGCAGACTGGCCGCGTGGTACAGCTGTCACCGCATGGCCACATCGTCGCCGTGGCCGGCAACGATGCCCTGCGTTTTGCGCGCCCGGCCGGGCTGGCGCTGGCGCCGGATGGCAGCCTGCTGTTGAGCGATGCCGATGCCTATCGCATCCATCACCTGGTGCCACGCACGGCAGACATGCCGGAGGTGCCGCCGGAGCTCGGGCCATCGGCGGACAACCCCTTGCCAGCAAACCAGGGCCGTTGGCCACTGGCACCGCAGTCGGGCTGGCACGAGGTGACCGGCACCCTGGGCGAGGTGCGCGGCAACTTCAGCGGTGAGAGCAGGCACCATCTGCACAGTGGTTTCGATGTGCGCGGCGACGTCGGCCAGACGGTACTGGCCATCGCCAGCGGCAAGGTCAGCAGCCCGGCTTCAACCTGGACCCTGGGCGGGCAGGCCGAAGGCTTGTCGCTGGACAAACTCGATTACATCCACATGAAGGTTGGCCGCGACGCATCCAACCGCGCGCTGGACCCGGCGCGCATGCAACTGGTGTACGACGACAGCGGCCAGCTCGATCGTGTGCGCGTGCGTCGTGGCACCCGCTTCCAGCCCGGTGATGCGTTGGGCAGCATCAACAACCAGGCGCATGTGCACCTGGCGGTGGGGCCGTCCGGCTATGAGCGCAATGCCGTGCGTCTAGGTTTCTCGAACTATGCCGATCATGTTGCGCCGAAGATCGACGACATCGCCGTGCTCGACGCTGACAATCAACGCCTGGTCGAAAAAGTGGATGGGCGTCTGCGCGTGCCGCGCGATGGCGCCGGCCTGCAGCTGGTGGTGGAAGCCTGGGACCAGGTCGACAACAACCTGCCGCGACGCCGGCTTGGCCTTTACAGCCTGGGCTATCAGATCCTGGACGCCACCGGCCGCGCGCTGCCCGGCTACGAGCAGCCGCGCACCAACATCATCTTCAATCGCATGCCGCCGCAGCGCGAAGCGGTGAAGCAGGCCTATGCCGCCGACAGCGGCATCACCGTGCACGGCAGCAGCAGTACCCGCTTCCGCTATGTGCTGACCAACACCGTGCGTGACGGGCTGCTGGCCGGCGTTGCGCTGCAACTGGCCGAACTGCAGCCGGGCAATTACACGATCCGGATCAGTGCCAAGGACTTCAGTGGCAATGAGGCGGTGGCAGGGCGTGAGCTGCAGTTGCTGTTGCAATGACGGATAAAAAAACCCCGGCGCTGGGCCGGGGTTTCAAGTACTTCATTATTACAGAGAGATTGCGTTGTTGCGGTAGTTCAGATCAGAAGTCGTACGACGCGGTCAGACGCACCGAACGCGGCGCGGTGTAGTAGGTGCCCATGCCGTAGGTGTTGGAAACTGTGTACGGGATGTCGTCCTCGTACTGCGCTTCGGATTGGATCTGACGCAGCTGGTTCAACACGTTGAACACATCCAGGCCAAAGGCCAGCTTGTGCTCGGCGAACGCCGGGCGATACATCACGCCCATGTCCAGACGCGTGGTCCACGGCTGGCGTCCAGCCTGGCCGGGGCGCGAAGGTGAACCGTTGCAGTAGTGGTACGAGGAGTAATAGCCGCCAGCCGGATCGCTGCCGTCCGTACCGTAGAAGCCCAAGCAGCTCTTCGGCATGCCGGAGGTGACGCGCAGCGTTGCCGATGCGGTCCACTCATCGTTGAACTGATAGGCGCCATAGCCTTTCAGCTGATGACGACGGTCGTTGGCCAGATAGCCGCCTGCATATTCCATCAGGTACGAGCTGTCCCAGTCCTGGGTCTTGGCGACGTCATCCTGGCCGATGTCGGACTTGACCTGACCTTCGGTATTGCCGAAGTTGCGCGACCAGGTGTAATCCAGGCGGCCGTACCACTTGTCGCTCAGCGGGTGCTCGACGAACAGATCCACCGCGATGTACTCGCGCTTCGCTTTCTGGCCGTGGTAGCCCCAGTCATTGCCGCTCATCTGGAACGCGGTGTAACCCGAGCCATCGATGTGCTTGGCCATGAACGTATTGGTCTTGCCCGGGTTGAAGATCACGCAACCGGGAACATCCAGGTTGGCCGTGTCCACGCCTATCGAATCGAGCTTTTCGTACATGCGATCGGAATCGCAGGTGTCGTCGATGGCGGTCTGCAGGCGACGGTAGGTGAACTTGGCGCCGGTGTTCCAGGACTCGCCAAGGGTCTTCTCGAAGCCCAGGATCAATTCATCCTGGTACTGCGACTTGAGGTCGGTCGGGGCGACCGACAGCGGGTCGGGTGCCTGGCCATATTCGTTGTTGGTGGAAATGGGGCCCGGGCCCATTGCCGTCAGGTCGATCGGATTGCCGTTGGCATCGATGCCACCGTACGTGAAGTATTCACGCGTGTAGGTCGAGGCTGAGGCGCCGCGGATGGCAACGCTGTTGGGCAGGGCCAAGTAGTAGCGGCCCAGGTTGGCGAACACCTTCAACGAGGAGTCACCGAAAACGTCCCAGCTTGCGCCCAGACGCGGTGCCCACTGGTCGCCACTTTCAACATAGGCGATAGCGTCGCTGTTGTAGTTGGTGAATTTGTCGTTGCGGATACCCAGCGTTACCAGCCAGTTCGGCGTGACCTGCCAACGGTCTTCCAGGTAGTAGGCCTTCTGGTCGACCGACATGCTGGTGGTGGTGGAGAAAATGTACTGTGCAACGTAGTAGCCCTCGCCACCTGGGGCAGCAACACCGGCACCAGCGTTCGGGGAAACATTCGGGTCGCTGGCCTTGCTGTAGATCCACGCGTAGCCGGGGCCCGTCATTGCCTGGCCTTCGTTGTGGCCGTCGTAACGCATGTTGTCGATACCGGCGGTCAACTCATGGTTGCCGATACGGTACTGCAGGTCCATGCGCAGGCCGCGCGTCTTGCTGCCCGCATCGCCCGCCTTGGTGTACAGGTCGGGCTGGTCGTTGCGGATCGGCGAGCCACCGGTCAGAGCCGTGTTCTGGTTGCCTGCACCGCTGATGTAGGGGTTGAGTGAATTGCCGGGGTTGGATTCCAGGTTGCTCTGCTTGCTGCGGCCCCACACTGCGCTCAGCGTCAAGTCATCGGTCAGGTAACCGGTGTACTTGAAGATGTCGAAGTCATCCTTGATCTTGATGGTGTTCGGGCTGGCGCCGGTACGACCGCCTTCTGACAAATCGTCGTAATCAAAGGCGGTGTAGTAGCCGGCCTGACGGTCCGTGTTCTGCACGCGGGTGTATTCCAGCGTGTTGCTGTCGTTGATGTTCCAATCGATCTTGCCGTAGAACTTCGGCGCGCTGTAGCTGTAGTTGTTGCGGGCCTGCTGTGCGGATGCAACGCTGTTGGTGGACACGCCGTCGGTCTTGTCCGACTCGGCCGCCAGGTGCACGAACAGACGATCTTCGATCAGCGGACCGCTGACGTAGCCGCTGGCCGTGGTGCGGGTGGCAGTGTCGTTGTTGCGAGAGCGGTACAGCGTGCCTGGCAGGCTGTCGTCGGTGTAACCATAGCCATCGGGCAGCTTACGGTTCGGGTAGTACACGTCACGGGGTGATGCCGCCAGCGAGTCCGGCGCCCAGGTGGTCTGGACACCGAAGTGCCACTCATTGGTACCGCGCTTGCCGAGCTGGTTGATCACGCCGCCGGTGGAACGGCCGTAACCTGCGCTGTAACCACCGGTATAGGTTTCCTGCTGGTCGATCGAGCCATAAGGCAGGCTGACGCCACCCAGATTGCTCAACGGATTGGAGGCATTGAAGCCGTTGAGGTAGTACGCGTTCTCGGTGACGCTGGAACCGCCGAAGGAGAGTACAGAGCGCGAACCATTGGTGAACGCGCTGCTGCCGGCGACCACACCCGGGGCAAGCAAGGCGATGGCTTCAGCACTGCGGCCCAGCGGCAGCACATCCAGCTGTTCGGAGGTGATCACCGACTTGGAAACGGTGTTGCTCACGTCGATCTTGGGGATGTTGGCGGCAGTGACAGTCACCGCATCCAGCGTGGTGGCGCCTTCGCCACCGAAGGAGACTTCGGTACCCGCGCCGACGCGCAGCAATACGTTCTCGCGCTTGTCCAGGACCTGGCCATCACGCTCCAGGCTGATCGAGTACTTGCCCACCGGCAGCGAGCCGAGGTTGTAGCGGCCATTGGCATCAACCGCAACGCTGCGCTTGAGGCCGGATTCGTTCTGGACGGTGATGGTGGCACCGGCGGCAGAGGGGGCGTTGCCGAACAGGGAACCGGTGGTGCTCTGGGCAGCGGCGGCGCCGATGACCGAGGTCAGGACGAGGGCCAGCGCGGTGCGCTTGAGCCGGGTGACGTTGGTGCTGCGGGTCATCAAATTTCCTTCTCTCATTGATTTGGCAAACTGCTGTTGCAACCGCGCTGCACTGAAATGTAGTTTTCGTTACAGCTGAACGAAATCTTAATTTCACTTGAATGCATTTTGCAATATCAGCTGAAACTAATTTCAAGACATTGATTTTTATAAATAAAAATAGTGTTAATGAGAGTTTGTTCGCATTCATTTTCGCAGCTCTCGCTTGCTCGCATCGCCGTTGCGCTGAGGCCCGGTGGTGTTTGGGGCACAAAAAAACCCGGCAAGTGCCGGGTTCGGAGGAGGCATGAACATGTGTGGGGAATCAGTGCGGACAGCGTGCTCGACCTGCCTGCCGCGGCCCTCGTGATCGGCCGTCAAGGCCTTGCTGGCCCATCGTGATCACGCCCCAACCCGCGCCCGCTCAACGGCCATGTCAGCCACCGCCCGTACCTCGATGCTGCCGTAAGCCGCCCATGGGAACTGTCTGGCGATACGCATCGCCTCATCCGCATCAGCGGCCTCGATCAGATTGAAGCCGGCCAGGATTTCGCGGGTTTCGGCGAAGGGGCCGTCGGTGACCTTGCTCTGACCCTGGCGGCTGCGCAGGGTCTGGGCGCTGTCCGCTGGCTGCAGCCGTTGGGACATCAACAGGGTGCCCTTGGCCTGCAGTGCGTCGGCGTGTTGGATGCAGCCACGCATCAGGACGTCGTACTCGTCGGCGGGCAGGGCTTGCCGCAGTTGCGGGTCGATGTAGATCAACAGCAGGAATTTCATGTGCCCAGCCTCTTACGAATAGGGGCACATCATGTCGCATCCAACCTGCTGCGTTGCCGCATGAATTGATTCATAAAAAATCGACGCAGCCGTGTCGAGATTGCCTGTGTTGGTTCGTCGTACCTGTTGTGAAGCGGGCATTCCGCCTGCAACGGAGTACGGCGATGAAAGTGATGGTGTTGGTGAAGGCGACCCCCGAGACCGAAGCCGGGGTCATGCCCACGCAGGAAGAAATCGCGGCGATGGGCGCCTTCAACGAGGAACTGGTCAAGGCCGGCATCATGCTGGCCGGCGAGGGTTTGAAGCCGACTTCGCAGGCGGCGCGGGTGCGCTTTGCAGCCGATGGTCGCAGCGTGATCGACGGCCCGTTTGCTGAAACCCGCGAACTGGTGGCCGGCTTCTGGCTGTGGCAGGTGCGCTCGCTGGACGAGGCCATCGAGTGGCTCAAACGTGCCCCGTTCACGCCTTCCAATGGCAGCGCGGTGGAGGTGGAAATCCGCCCGTTCTTTGAAGCTGAAGATTTCGGCGCGGCCTTCACCCCGGAATTGCAGGCGCAGGAGCAGCGTCTACGCGAGCAGATCGAGCGCAACAACTGAACCCCAACCCCGAGCAGCAGGAGCAGGACAATGAAATTGATTCCGTTTTTGGGCTTCAACGGCCAGACCCACGAAGCGATGGCGTTCTACGCCAAGGTGCTGGGCGGTAGCGTGGTGGCGGAAACGAGTTATCGCGATATGCCGATGACCGACGAGATGAAAGGCTGCGGTGACATGCCGGTGGAAACCCTGGATTGGGTAGCCCATAGCCAACTGGAAGCCAAGGGCGCGGTATTGATGGCCGCTGACAGCCCGCAAGGCGCCGGCCCCAGTGCCACCACCATCAACATCGACGTGGACAGCATCGACGAGGCCGAACGCATCTTTGCGGCGCTGGCCGAAGGCGGGCAGGTGCAGATGGCCTTGGGCGAAACCTGCTGGGCGCACCGCTGGGGCATGCTGCTGGACCGCTACGGCAAGCCGTGGATGGTCAACTGCATGAAGCCGATGCCGGCGGAGGGCGGAGCATGAGTAATCCGCAGATGATCTTCGTCAATCTTCCGGTGCGTGATCTGCAGGCGACGCGGACGTTCTTTGCTGCCTTGGGTTACAGCTTCAATCCCCAGTTCAGTGATGACAACGCGGCCTGCATGGTGATCAGCGACAGCATCTTCGTGATGCTGCTGGTGGAACCGTTCTTCCAGACGTTCACCGTGCAACCGCTGAGCGACGCACGCCGCCAGACGGAAGTGATCATCGCGTTGTCGGCCAGCAGCCGTGGAGCGGTCGACGAAATGCTGGAAAAGGTTCTGGCTGCCGGTGGCAGCGAGCCGATGCCGGCGCGCGATTACGGCTTCATGTATCAGCGCGGTTTCGCCGACCTCGATGGTCACCTGTGGGAAGTAGCCCATATGGATGGCGAGCCCGGCCAATAACCAGGAGACGATCATGGCTTACGTGGACGGATATGTGTTGCCGGTACCCAGCGCCAGGCTTGATGACTACAAGCGTATGGCGCGCAAGGCCGGCAAGGTGTGGAAGGAGCACGGTGCGCTGGCTTATGTCGAGGCAGTGGCCGAGGACGTGAAGCCCGGCAAGCGCACCTCGTTTCCGCAGGCGGTGAAGCTCAAGGAGGACGAGGTGGTGGTGTTCGCGTACGTTTTGTTCCGCTCGCGCGCGCATCGCGACAAGGTCAATGCCAAGGCGATGGCCGATCCGCGGCTGGCAGGCATGAGCCCGAAGGACATGCCGTTCGATGGCAAGCGCATGTTCTGGGGTGGCTTCCAGCCGTTCGTGCAGTTGTGAGCCTTTGCGCTCTTGCCTTCATGTAGCGAAGGAGGCTTTCGCACCCTCCCTTTCGCGTAGCGAAGGGGAGGGTTGGGGAGGGCTTGGCTGTTGCTCCCTTCTGCGCTTCAGCAATGGACGTTCTTGAATCGGATACTTCGCCCGCTTCGCGGCTTACGCCGCTCCTGCAAGAGCGTTGTCCGCACTTGCAGCAGTCGCATCGCGATGCTCTGATCGCTGCCTATGACCGATCCACAACTGCAGCGGCTGCTCGATACCTTATGGCGCATGGAATCGCCACGTCTGGTCGCGCGCCTTGCGCGCATGCTGGGTGACCTCGACAGTGCCGAGGAACTGGCCCAGGACGCATTGCTGGCGGCGTTGGAGCATTGGCCGGAACAAGGCATCCCCGACAATCCCGCCGCCTGGTTGATGGCCACCGCGCAACGGCGTGCCATTGATCGGCTGCGGCAACGGCGCCTGCATGCGCAGCGGCAGGCACAGGTCATCGACGAACAGCAGGACTACGCCATGGGCGCGGAACAGTCCGAGCATCTGGACGACATCGGCGATGACCTGCTGCGGCTGGTGTTCGTCGCCTGCCACCCGGCGCTGCCCGCCGATGCGAGGGTGGCGCTGACGCTGCGTCTGCTGTGCGGCCTGAGCACCCATGAAATCGCCCGCGCCTACCTGCAGCCCGAGCCCACCATCGCCCAGCGCATCGTCCGCGCCAAACGCCTGCTGGCCGAGCGCAAAGTGGCGTTCGAAGTGCCGCGCCGGCAGGAACTGCCGCAGCGGCTGCAGTCGGTGCTGGACGTGGTCTATCTGGTGTTCAACGAAGGCTATGCCGCCAGCAGTGGCGAGGACTGGGTGCGCCCAGCGCTTTGCGAAGAAGCGCTGCGGCTGGGCAGGGTGCTGGTCGGTTTGATGCCAGACACGGTATCGGTACTCGGCTTGCTCGCCTTGATGGAGCTGCAGGCCTCGCGGCTGCGCGCGCGGGTGGCTGCAGATGGCGCGGCGGTGCTGCTGCTGGATCAGGACCGCAGCCGTTGGGACTGGCTGCAGATCGCCCGTGGTCAAGCTGCGTTGACGCAGGCCGTAGCGCTTGGCGGTGCAGACGATGCCTACGTGCTGCAAGCCGGTATCGCCGCCTGCCACGCCCGCGCCCGCCAGGCCGAACAGACCGACTGGCAGGCCATCGCTGCGCTGTACGGTCGCCTGCTGGAGGTGATGCCCTCGCCGGTGGTGGAACTCAATCGCGTTGTGGCGGTGGCGCAGGCGCAGGGTGCGGCGACGGCTTGGTTGTTGCTGCAACACCTGGTCGATGACCCGCAGCTGCAGGGTTACGCGCCGCTGCAGGCGGTGCGCGCCGACCTGCTGGCCCGGCTTGGGCGTGCCGCCGAAGCGCGGCAGGCGTTTGAACAGGCAGCGGCTTTGAGCGGCAATGCGCGTGAGCGCGAGGCCCTGCTGGCCCGCGCGGCAGCCGTGCAATAAGGCACTGCACGCCTTCGCGCGTGGCTGGCTACACTCCGGGGGTTGCCTCACCACTGGAGTACCGCGTGAAACGAGTCGTAATCAGCCTGTTGGCGATGTCCGTGTCCACGGCCTTGATGGCCGCCCCGCCGAAATTTGACGGCGCCCGCATCTCGGCTGACGTCCGGGAGCTTTCCTCCGACGCCTACGAAGGCCGCTCACCGGCGACCGCGGGTGAGGAAAAGACCATTGCCTTCCTGAGCAGGCAGTTTGCCGATGCTGGCATGCAGCCCGGTGGCGACCTGAAGGACGGCCAGCGCCTGTGGACCCAGGCCGTGCCGTTGCTCAAGGGCGACATCGTCGGCAAGCCGGCGCTGTCGTTGAGCAGCCAGGGCAAACCGCAGGCGCTGACACAGGGCCAGGAAATCGCCGTGCGTGCGGCGATGAACGGTGTCAGCCAGGTCGATATCCGCAACGCGCCGCTGGTGTTCCTGGGCTATGGCGTCAAGGCGCCAGAGCGCAACTGGGATGACTTCAAGGGCGTGGACCTGAAGGGCAAGATCGCCGTGGTGCTGATCAACGACCCGGATTTCGAGTCCGGCGCCGGTGATTTCGACGGCAAGGGCATGACCTATTACGGCCGTTGGACCTACAAGTTCGAAGAGGGCGCGCGCCAGGGCGCCGCCGGCGTGCTGATCGTGCATGAAACCGCACCGGCATCCTATGGCTGGGCGACGGTGGCCGGTTCCAATACCAACACCATGTTCGACGTGGTCCGGCAGAACCCGGCCGAGGCGCACCCGGCGCTGGAAGGCTGGATCCAGCGTGATCTGGCAGTGGACCTGTTCAAGCGCGCCGGCCTGGATTTCGAAGCGCTGAAGAAGCAGGCGCAGTCGCGCGACTTCCAGCCGGTGGAATTGAAGGGTGAGACCTTCTCGGCCAACTACCAGGTCAAGAACGAGGTGATCACCTCGCACAACGTGGTCGCGCGGCTGGAAGGCAGCACGCACCCGGACGAGACCCTGATCTATTCCGGCCACTGGGACCACATCGGTGTTGGCGAGCCGGACGCACGTGGCGACCGTATTTTCAACGGCGCGATGGACAATGCCTCGGGCACCGCGGCACTGGTTGAACTTGCCCGTGGTTTTGCTTCGCAGCCCAAGCCGCAGCGTTCGGTGGTGTTCCTGGCGGTAACCGCCGAGGAGAAAGGCTTGTTGGGCTCGGAGTACTACGCCAACAACCCGCTGTATCCGCTGGCCAAGACCGTGGCGGTGATCAACATGGATGGCATGTCGCCGTACAGCCCGTCGCGTGATTTCGGCATCTACGGCACGGCCAAGGTGGAATTGCTGGACCAGCTCAAGGACGTAGCCAAGGCATGGGATATCCGCTACACCCCGGACACCAAGCCGGAGGCCGGTCTGTTCTTCCGCTCCGATCACTTCCCGTTCGCCAAGCGCGGCGTGCCGGCGCTGTCGTACGGGGCAGGGCAGGACTGGATCGACGGTGGCGTGGCCGCTGGCAAGAAGGCCTCCGACGAGTACACCGCCAAGCGCTACCACCAGCAGGGCGATGAATGGCAGGCCGACTGGACCTTCGCCGGCGCCGCCCGCGATCTGGAAGTGCTGTACACGCTCGGCGAGAAGCTGGCCAACTCGCGCGACTGGCCGAACTGGAGCCCGGAAGAAAGCTTCCGCGCGGTCCGCGATGCGAGTGCCGCAGAGCGTAAATAAGGCGTGACGCAATAGCGCTTGAAGCCCCTCTCCTGCGGGAGAGGGGTTGGGGTGAGGGCAGCTTTGAAGCTTCAAAGTGAAAAGCACCCCTCCCCAACCCTCCCCTTCGCACGATGTGCGAAAGGGAGGGAGCATGAAGCCCCTCTCCTGCGGGAGAGGGGTTGGGGTGAGGGCCGCAGCTGCACAGCGCTCAAAGCTCGTCCCGACCCTCGTTCGCCGCACCACCAAGGAAGACCCATGACAAACACCAGCGCATGCCGCGCAATCCTCTGCCTGGCCTGCACGATTTTCCCGCTGCTGGCACTCGCCTCACCATTGCCGCCGAACTGGCAGATGCTGCCCAGCAATCAGCAGCAGCCGGAGAAAGGCCTGCCTGCCGCGCTGCAGGCGCCGCTGTTGGCAAAGAACCAACGTCCGCTGGGACAGGTGGAACTGGTGGTGTCCCTGCCGTTCGAGCAAGTACTGCCGGTGGTGCAGGCCAGCCTCGCACCGCTGGGCACCTTCAACGCGCCGGTGCAGCGCACCCGCGTGGCCTATATGGACCACGGTTGGGGCAATGTATTGATCGCCCGCCGTCCCGAATTGAAGGCTGAATTCATCCGTCGCTATCGCATGCCTGCGCTGCGCACAGCGGTGGAGCAGGGCGCACTGCTGGCCGAAGAGTTGCCGCTGCGCGAACAGCGCCTGCAGCACGACCCAACGGTGGATGCGCTGAGCGACAAGCTGGCCGAGCTGCAGGTTGACTTCGCCAGCTGGCAGGCCAGCGCCGAACACAGGCATGGTCTGCTAGGGCGCGCGAAAAGCACAATCGAAGTACGCGTCATGCAGGTCGACGAAGCGCTGGGCAAACCTGCTACGGCGATTACCTTGAGCCGCGTCGATGATTGGCCAAACCCGAATGGCGGTGTGATCGATCAGCTGCGCGAGTTCAACGTAATGGGCGGCGGCCCCGCGCCGAGGTTGATGCGTCGCGGTGTGCCGGAGGCTCTGTTCGCGCCCGTGTACGACGCATTGCGCAGGCTGCCCGGCGCGGCATCGCAGATCGGCGTGGGTGCCGGTGATTGGCAGCCACCGTTGGCGGCTGACAGCCGCATCGTCGAGCCGACGCTGACAGCCCCAGGCAGTGCCACCGATGCGGCGAGCGCACAGCGTCTGCTCAAGACGGAAGGCGGCCAGTACTACGACATGCGGCCGCTGGCCGACGGCAGCGTGCTGCTGCTCAGCGGCCATCCCGATGCCTTGTGGCGTTGGGCACCGGGCATGGGCAATACGCCCCAGCGTCTGTGGCAGGCCGAGGGGGATGCCGGTCGCGCCGCTTTGAGCACCGACCTGCAGGGACGCAATGCGTGGCTGGCCGTGCAGCGCCAAGTGGTCACGTATGCCGTTGGCCAGGCCGCAGCGACATCGCACCCCGTGCAATGGGCGGCGAACGTACGCCAGCCGATCAGCGGTGGCTGGAACTGGCTGGCGGATGCGCAGGGGCGTCCCGTGCCCTACGACCATGCGCTGGACGGACGCAATCCCATCCGCGAGGTGTTGCGGGTGCTGCAACTGCAGGCGGCACCGCCTGCCGAGGGCGCGGCCTGGATCTACGCACAGCGCTTCGACGCGCCGCGGCAAGGCGTGCTGGCAGGCTATCCGGGCAACACCCGGATCAAGCCGGTGCGTTGGGACGGTCCGGGGCAGGGCTTCTGGGTCGAGGACCCGGCCGGTTTGACCGAACTGGAGGCTGCGAGCGGGCGGGTCAGTCGCGTGTTGTCGCTGCCACGTCGCTTTGGCAAGGCCGATGGCAATGACGATGCGGGCATGGCGCAATGGGTGCCGGCGCCGTTGGGTTCTGCGGCCGGTGGCTGGATCGCGGTGGGTTTCGTGCTGATGGAAGGTGAACGTCGCAATCCGGGCATGCACGTGATCGACGTGGCCAACGGCAAGCTGAAACATTCGCTGGTATTGCCGGGGCTGAATTCCTTGAACGCCGCTGCGGCGTCGGCCGACGGCCGATTGCTGGCCTTGGGCAGCAACGACGGCAGCACCCCGGTACTGACGATATGGAACCTGGACAGCGGCAAGTCGCTCAGCTTGAACCCCAGCCGCTCGGCCTGCTGGGACTTGCGCCAGTTGCAGTGGGCGCCGCAGGGCGATGCCCTGCTTGGCCTGTGCGGCGACGGGGTCGCGCGCTGGTCGCTACCCACCGATTGGCACGCCCGGTAGTGCCGAGCCATGCTCGGCAGGGCTTTACCGGCAAAAGCCAACCCCTCCCCAACCCGTCCGGCCCGAAGGCACAGCCTTCGGTCGTTCATCAGGCCGCGCGCCAGTGGCGCGCAAGCAGGCCTTCTTCACCCCCTTCGCCTGCGGCGAAAGGGAGGGAGCAAAGCGGTAGTGCCGAGCCATGCTCGGCAGGGGCTTTACCGGCAAAAGCCAACCCCCGGGGTTGTTGGCTCCCCCCGGGTGCGCTGCGCTTACCCGGGCTACCAGCGGGCTGAGGTTGTGGGAGCGGCGTGAGCCGCGAAGCTGACGCCAATGAAACGCTGGACAAGGCCGTCTCCGGATACTCCACCTGCTTTGCGGCTCACGCCGCTCCCACAAGACCTCCTGCACTCCATCGCGGCCAATCCGGGTCTGGTCGCGCTTTTTGCGGGTTTCGTCGCAGGCCGTTTGCGGCCTTGCCGGGGATGCCTATGCTCACCCCCAATCCCTATGGTGATTGATCATGTTCGCCAGCCTCTTTCTAGGTTTCCGCATCCTCGCCGCCTGGGCGCTGACCATCCTGGTTGCCGCCTTCCTGTGGAGCGGCCTGTTCAGCGGCATGGACCAGTCGCCGGGCTGGATCTTCGGCCTGGCTGCCATGGCCTTGATGGTGTTCGCGCTGACCGCCGTGGTCGGCCATATCCGCCGGGTCGCCCTGATCGCCGACCGGCTCGACTCGCAGACCCTGGCCAACCGCCATCGCCGCCAGGTCGAGTTGCCGCTGGACGCGTCCACCGCGTTTGCACTGCTGGAACAGGTGATCGGGCAGATGCCGCGGATCGAGCAGCTGGAGCGTTCGGTCGGTACCCTGCAGTTGCGCGCTACCCAGCGCCGCGCCGATCCCTATGGCGAACGCCCGCCGTCACGCTGGAATCCGATGGCGCGGCTGGCCATCAAGCACAACCAGATCACCGCCCGTGTCATTCCCGGCGCCGATACCAGCAGCGTCACCCTGTTCTTCGAACCCGATGCCGGGGCCTGGGTCGACCTGCTGCTGCTCGATGAAGGCAGCAACTACGAAAACGCAGAAGCCGTCACCCATGCGCTGAGCGGAAAGGTCGCCCAGCAGCGCCGCGAGGAACGCGAACACGCCGCACGCACCGAAGCTGAAAAGGAGCTCAGCGTGGCCCGCCTGAACCTGCTGCATGCGCAGGTGGAGCCGCACTTCCTCTACAACACGCTGGCCAATGCGCAGGTACTGACCCGCAGCGATCCGGCCCGTGCCGAGCAGATGCTGGGCCACTTGATCCAATACCTGCGCAGCTCGCTGCCCGGCATCGACCAATCGGTCTCCACGCTGGGGCAGGAACTGGAACGGGTGCAGGCCTATCTGGAAATCCTGCAGATCCGCATGGGCTCGCGGCTCAACCTGCAGATCGATGTGCCCGAATCGCTGCATGGCGTCAGCCTGCCCTCGATGTCGCTGCAGACGCTGGTCGAGAATGCGATCAAACACGGCCTGGAGCCCAAGACTGGTGGCGGCACGGTATGGATACTGGCGCGCGAACTGGACGGGCAGTTGACCATCACCGTGGCCGACGACGGCCAGGGCATCAGCACTGACAACAGCGGCACCGGCATCGGCCTGAAAAACCTGCGCGAACGCCTGCGCCTGAGCTGTGGCGAACAGGCCACCTTGGCCCTGGTATCCAATTTCCCCAGCGGCATGGCAGCCACCATCAGCCTGCCCAGGCGCGCTGCATCGATGCCTACCGCAGCGGCGGCGCCGCTGCCCAGCACGGCGGCTGGCGCAGCCGCACCTGCACCTGCAGCTGCACCGGCAACGCTGAACATGCCGGAGTTGCCGCATGCACCTTGAAGCCCTCATTGCCGAAGACGAGCCGCTGCTGCGCCAAGCGCTGCTGGCCCAGTTGCAGCGCCTGTGGCCGGAGCTTGAGGTGGTGGCCGAATGCGAGGACGGTGCCGCCGCGCTGGAGGCACTGGAAACGCACAAGCCGGATCTGGCCTTCCTCGACATCCGCATGCCCGGCATCACCGGCCTGGACGTGGCCCGCGCGCTGCAGCAGCTGAGCCCGCAGACCGAAGTGGTATTCGTCACTGCTTACGACCAGTACGCGATCAGCGCGTTTGAACAGGGCGCGGTGGATTACCTGCTCAAGCCGGTCAGCGATGAGCGCTTGCTGGCAACGCGCCAGCGTGTGCTGGCCCGCCGCCAGGCCGGCAGCGCTGACCCGGGTGTGCTGGAACGCCTGTTGCAGCAACTGGCAAGGCAGCCTGCCGCGCCACTGGCCGCGCCACCGTTGGCCTGGATCACCGCCAGCAACGGTCGCGAAACCCGCTTGGTGATGTTGGACGAAGTGCTGTATTTCCGCGCCGACAGCAAATACACCGTGGTGGTCACCGCCGAGGAAGAACTGCTGCTGCGCAGCTCGCTGCGCGAGCTCTCAGCCGCTCTGGACGCCAACCACTTCCGCCAGATCCACCGCGCCACCATCGTCAACATGAAAGCGGTGGCGGCGGTGAGCCGCGAGGACAGTGGTCGCGGCGTGCTGCGGCTCAAGCACCGCAGTGAGACGCTGGTGGTCAGCCAACCCTTCATGAGTCTGTTCCGCGGCATGTGATGCCGCGCCGTATGCCGGAGTATTGCCATGCATTACCTGACAGTTTTGATCGGCAGCCTGCTGTCGATGCTGGGCATCCACGAATCTGCGGGGCAGACCTCGATCACCCGCATCAGCGGTGAGCAGAGCCTGCTCAGCCGCACCACGGTGGTGGCCGGGGTCAGCCGTTTCCAATGCCTGCAGAGTGACAGCGGGCGCTGCGGCTACCAGTTGTATCGCGAGCAGTGCAGTCGGGCAGATGGTGGCGCTGGCCAGGTCTGCAGTCGCGAAGCACTACAGGATTTCGTGGTGGTGGTAGGAAGCACGCGGGTAGTGGATGGATTGCCGGCTGGCTTTGCGCAGCAGGTGACCATTCGGCGCTGAGGGCGGCTTTGGGCGCGTGCAGACGCAGCCAAGCCCACTCCCCAGCCGCCGTCCCGCGCCCCGGCCCTTGCATTGACGCAAGAGCGCTTGAGAGACCTCGAACCGGTTTGCAAGCGGCCGCTCCAGCCCCGCAAGGAGATGACTTGAAACTCCGCGAGCGCAAGCTGCGATTGCAACTGCAACTGCAACTGCAGCTGCAGCTGCAGCTGTAGCCCTCTTCCCTTGCGGGAGAGGGGTTGGAAAGAGGGGAGCTTCACCATCCGCAAAAAAAATCGCCGCGACAAAGCGCGGCGATTGCAGCAGGAAATCCCGGCTGGCTCAGAACGCAGGCTGCAGTCGCAAGCCATCATCCCCGATGTGGTTGAGCTTGCCGACCAGTTCCGAATGCTGCCGCATGCGGCCCAGCTCACGCATGATGCGCACGTCTTCATGGCGCAGCTCACGGGTGTTGGTGACGGCCTGCTTGTAGTCCAGTACTTCCGGATAGTGTTTGGCCATCTCCAGCGCTTCGGCCACTTCGTCCACGCTGTCGGCATCGGAGCTGATCCGGGCGCGGCTGTTGAAGGCCTTCATCCAACGCTCGAAGCCGGCGGTGTGGTCGAACATGTTGGCCATGAACCAGATCACGAACAGGATCGACACCCAAGAGCCGAGCACGATCACCACGCGGGTGAAGGTGATATGGAAGTCATCGCGCCACAGGTAGTTGGTGATCAAGCCCAGGATCAGCAGTGACGAGGCCTGCCACAGCACGATCGATGCCATCAACCACTGGCACTTGGCCTTGGCCAGTACCGACACTTCCTCGCGTATCTGCTGATCGCTCAGGTTTTTCCAATGATCAACCTGCTTCTCGAACGGGCTGTTGTACAGCTCGTTGTCTTGCAACAGCAATCCCAAACCTTTGAACAGTGCGATCATGTTGAGCTCCTTGCAGATACTTGCTGGAACGAGCGACGGATGCAGGTTGAAGCGGTCAGGCAGGCTCAGTTCTAGCACTTTCGGCCGGCTTGGCAATGGGGGCCGTGCGAAGAGCCTTCCCGTGATGCCCGCCGTAGCGCTGTAGCAGCGCGAAATTTTTGCGGTGCGTCATGGCCCAGCACGAAGGACGTTTCAACTCCCGTCACATTCCTTGCTGCGGTTGCACATGCCGCACGCCGGGCGGGCGCTGGGCCTTGATGGCGGCTGTACAGCTGCCAGATCGGGGCTCCACGCAAGCCAGCTGCGCAGCCAGACCGGTACGATAGGCGGCATGTCATCCCTGTTCAGTCCCGTTTCCGCCGCCGCCACCGCCCACATCCGCCGCTGGGTGCTGGATGCCTTTCCACGTAACCAGAATGGGGTGGAGTACGACACACCCTTGGGCGACCCGGGCTGGTTTGGCCCGGGCAGCGTCACCTGGCGTATTCATTCCGAATTTCCCGGCATGTTGGCAGGCGGGCTGTGCGCGCTGATGCTGCAGCTGCTGCACCCGCGCGCGCTGGCCGGGGTCTATGACCATTCCAACTTCCGCCAGGATCTGGTCGGGCGGCTGCGCCGCACCACCAGTTTTGTCGCCGGGACCAGTTATGCGCCAGCGACCGAAGTGGAGAAGTTGATTGCCAAGGTGCGGCGTATCCATGCACAGGTGGTGGGCACGCTGCCCGATGGCCGGACCTATGCCGCGGACGATCCGCAGTTGCTGACCTGGGTGCATGTCACTGAAGCCTATGGCTTTCTGGAAGGTTGCCGGCGCTATTGCCGCGAGGTTCCAGCCGCCATTGCCGATCGCTATTACGACGAATACCGGCGTGTGGCCGAGGCCCTGGGCGCGCGCGATGTGCCTGCCAGCGAAGCGCAGGTACGTGAGTACTTCCAGGCGCAGCAGTCGCAGCTGAGCATGGATGCGCGCTCGCGCGAGGTATTGGAGGTGCTGAGCGAGGTGCGCCTGCCGGTGCCCTTGCCGGGCGTGTCGCGCGATGTGTTTCTTGCAGCCGGTGCGGCCTTGTTGCCGGACTGGGCAGTGCAGCTGCTCGGACGCAGCCGTGGCCAGCAGTTGCAGTCGGTGGTGGCAGCGCGGGTGCTGCGCAGCGTGGCGCCGTTGTTCCGGATCGCCTTGAATGACGGTATATCCACCCGCGCCTGCAAGCGGGTAGGGCAGGAGCCTGCAGTGCTGTCTGCGTGGCCAGAGTCGCCGTAGTGCCGAGCCATGCTCGGCAGGGGCGTTACGAGCGAAAAGCGACCCCTCCCCAACCCTCCCCTTGGCCTTCGGCCAAAGGGAGGGAGCGCAAAGCCTTTACCAGACCTTGACCCGCTGCTCAGGTGCCAGATACAGCTTCTGCCCCTGCTTTACGTCGAACGCCGGATACCACGCATCCAGATTGCGCACGGTCAGCGCACGGAACTGGCCCGGCGCATGCACATTGGTCAGCAGCGAATTGCGCAGCGCCTGCTCACGCGCCTTGCTGCGCCAGGCCTGGGCAAAACCGAGGAAGAAGCGCTGGTCCGGGGTGAAGCCCTCCAGCGTCTGCTCCTGCTTGCCCTGCAATGACAGCCGGTACGCGTCATAGGCGGTGCCGAGGCCAGCAACGTCGGCGATGTTCTCGCCCAGGGTCAGGCGGCCGTTGACGTGCACGCCGGGGAACGGTTCGTAGCTGTCGAACTGCATGGCCAACGCATCGCCGGCGGCGTTGAATTTCTTCAGGTCATCGGCCGTCCACCAGTTGTGCAGCTTGCCGGTTTCATCGAACAGTGCACCGGCATTGTCGAAACCATGGCTGATTTCATGGCCGATCACCGCACCAATGGCGCCGTAGTTGATCGCATCGTCCGCCGCACCATCGAAGAACGGCGGCTGCAGGATCGCGGCCGGGAACACCAGGCGGTTTTCCAGCGGCACATTCATCGCATTGATGGTCTGCGGCAGCATCGCCCACTCGCTGTGGTCCACCGGCTGGCCGAGCTTGGCGATGTTGCGCTGGTATTCGAACAACGAGGCACGCTGGGCATTGCCCAGTGCATCGTCGCGCTTCACCTCCAGCGCGCTGTAGTCACGCCACTTGCTCGGGTAGCCCATGTCCACCTTGAGCCCGGCAACCTTGGCCTTGGCGTGTGCCTTGGTTTCCGGTGACATCCATGCCAGCGCGTCGATGCGCTTGGCGAAGGCGGCGATGATGTTCTTGGCCATCTCATCGGCGCGTGCCTTGGTGGCCGCATCGAAGTGGCGCTCGACGTAGATCTTGCCAACCGCCTCGCCAACCGCGCTGTTGGTATCGGCCACCGCGCGCTTCCAGCGGTCGCTCTGCTGCGGGGTGCCGCTCATGGCGGTGCCGTGGAAGGCGAAGTGGGCGTCGGCGAAGGCCTTGGGCAGATACGCTGCTGCCTCATCCAGCGCGTGGAATGCCATGTAATCCTTCCACACATCCAGCGGCTCGCTGGCGACCAGCTTGGACAGGCCGGCTACGGCCTTGGGCTGCCAGACGATGAAGTCCTGCTGCGCACCCAGGTTTGCGCCTTCCAGGAAGGCCTTCCAATCCATGCCCGGTGCTTTGCCGGCCAGGTCGGCCTGCTTCCAGGCGTTGGCGCCCTTCTGCACGTCGTTGGTTTCTTCCTGGGTGGCGTGGGCGCGGGCGATCCTGGTTTCCAGCGCGACGATGCGCTCGGCCTTGGCGGCAGCGTCCTTGTCGCCCGACAACGTCAGCAGCTGGGCGACATAGGCTTCATAGGCTTTGCGCAGCTCGGCCATGCGACCTTCCTGCAGGTAGAAGTCGCGGTCCGGCATGCCCAGCCCGCCCTGCACCAGGTAGGGCGCGTTGCGGTCCGGTTGCAGCAGGTCCACCGACACCCACACGCCGAACAGGTGCGGTGTATAGAAATTGGTGGCATTGAGCAGGTCGACGTCGGCGCGCATGCCGGCGCCCAGTGCCTTGGCCAGCGCCGGCTTGTCGGCGATGCCGGCAATGGCCTGCAACGCCGGCTGCACCGGCGCGGTGCCGCGCGTCTCGATGCCGGCTTCGTCCATGAACGCGGCGTAGTAATCGCCAATCCTGCGCACATCGGCGGCATCGGATTTGCCGGCTTCCTCCATGATGGCGCGCGTGTCGGCCAGGGTTTTCTCGGCGATCACATTGAAGCTGCCATAGTTGGAACGGTCAGCCGGAATCTCGGTGCGCTGCACCCACTGGCCATTGGCAAAGTCAAAGAAGTTGTCGCCGGCGGCGATACTGCGGTCCATGCCGTCGGCATCGAAACCAAAACTGCCCAGCTGCGGTTTGGCTGCGGCGGCCGGCTTGGGTGGTGCGCTGCTGTCAACCGCAGGCGCGCTTGCCTCTTTGCCGCAGCCGCTGAGGGTAAGCACGGCACCGATTGCCAGTACGAGGAAGGAACGTTGCAGGACCATGACGGTATCCGGAGGATGTGTGCGACAAGTCTAGACCTCCAACCCCGTTCATAAAGATATCGATTCTGGCACTTGACGAATGTGCACAAGTACGGGGAATGCGAGAAAATTGGTCACGCACTCTTCACGCCGACGGTGGTTGTGCTGCATGCTTGAGCGAACGCGCTGTAGATGGTGTCTGGGGAGACATCGGCAGCACGGGGTATGTGGTGTTCGCATGCGGCCGGTGCAGGTCCCCACCTGACGGCTCCTAGTTGTAGTGATGCCAGGACCAACATACGTAATGCCAGCTGACCACCTACTGATGCGTTGGACTCACCGGTGACCAGAACGCCGGCTCATCCATTGCGGGTCATGGTCATTGCCGGTGTGGCGGTGGCGTTGCTGCTTGCTGCCGCCCTGATCACGATGCTGTGGAACGACCGTAACAGCCGCCTGGAAGCAGCGCAGCGGCAGTCGATGGCACTGGCCAGTGGCAGCAGCCGCCTGCTGCGAGCACAGCTGGTTACCTGGGAACGCGCGTTGCGCGGCAGCGCCAGTGATTGCCGGGAGTTCTACCGCCAGGTGCCTGATCAGGCACCTGCTTTGTTTGAGGCCAGCTTGCGGGGTGTGCTTGAGCGCAACCAGGATCTGGCCTCGGTGACCTTGGTGGATGATCACGGCACGCCGCTCTCGGCCGGTGTTGGCGATCCCACTTTGCAGAGTTGGGTGCTTGAGGAGAACCGCCTGCTCACCGGTGGCCTGTATCTGGGCGCGCTGGAGCGCATGCCTGACCAGCATTGGGTGCTGCGCGCGGCGCTGCAGGTGCAGCCGGGCCAGTGGCTGTTGACGCGGGTTCGGCTGGGTGCGTTCCAGGACGTGGTCAGCGGCCTGGACCTGGGCCGCGACGGCACTGCCTCGATTGGCAACCGATACGGTCAGTTGCTTGCCCACAGCCGTGACCCGGCCCAGTTGGTTGGCAAGGAGCTGGCACGGCCGATGAAGGTCCTGCAGCCGTCAGCGGAAGTGATCAAGCAGGGGACGGTGATCAGTCCCTACGATGGCCAACGGCGCATCGCGGCGGTCAGCGTGCCGATGGATTACCCCTTGAGCCTGTACGCGTCGCTGTCCTACCAGGAAGTGATGGCAGGCTGGTATCTGCTGCTGTACGCCTCGATCGGCATCTTCCTGTTGTACCTGGCCGGTTTTGCCTATCTGTTGTACCGCGTGGGCCGCAGCACCCGGCACCAGCGCCAGCTCAGCGAAGAGGTGCAGGCCGGCAATGCCGAGCTTGCGCTGGCCCATGAAGTGGGCAAGGTCGGTACCTGGTCCATCCATGGCGCAAGGCCAATCGTGTATTGGTCGGCGCTGACCCAGCAGATGCTGGGCCTGCCCGGGCGCAGCGCGTCGCTGGAAGGATTCCTGGCGCGGGTACACGAGGAAGACCGTGCCTGGTTGAACGACATGCTGTTGCGGGCCTTGGCCGGCAAGGGTGCCTTGAACGCGATGTTCCGCCTGCGCGGTGGCGATGGCTCATTGCGCTGGCTGTCGGCGCGCGGTGAACTGGTCGACGATGTTGGTGACAGCAAACGCCTGGCCGGCGCGGTGGTGGATATCAGCGAACGGGTCAACACCGAGGCGCGCGCACAGGAGGCACAACGCCAGTTCCGGCTGGTGTTTGATCGCAATCCGGCGCCGTTCTGGATCTTCGACCTGGTCACCCTGCGCTTTCTGGAAGTGAACCAGGCCGCGATTGACCAGTACGGCTACAGCCGCGAAGAGTTTCTGGCGATGTCGATCCTGGATATCCGCCCGGCGGTGGAGTGGGACGAGATCCGTCAGAGTGCAGGCCGCGCCTTGAGCGGTGACCTGCTCGGCCTGCAGGTCAGCACCCATCTGCGCAAGGATGGCAGCGCCTTCCTTGTGCAGGGGCACTTCGCCAAGCTGGAATTCGACGGCCGCAATGCCTGCCTGGTGCTGGCCGAAGATGTCAGCCAGCGCCTGCGTTACGAGAACGAGCTGGCCTACCGCGCCAGTCACCATGCCGGTACCGGCCTGTTGACCGTGCGCGCGCTGTCCGAGCGCCTGGATGCCGGCAGCCGTGGCTATACCATCGCCCACGTGCAGCTGCGCGGTCTGCAGATGATCACCGACACCCTGGGGCGCGACGCCGGTGAGGAGGCGCTGCGCGCCGTATCGGTGCGCCTGGGGGGCTTGGCCTCGCGTTACGGTCTGTTGGCACACCAGCCGGCCGAGGATTTCGTACTGGCCATTGAAGGCGAGCGCGATCCGCAGCTGGCACTGGATGCGCTGATGGCGGCGGTGGCCGAACCGATCCGTGGCCGCGATACCTACCACCAGCTGGAAGCGCGCATCGGCGTGGCCAGTTGCCCGCTGGATGGCGAGCTGGCCGAGCAGGTGCTGGGCCGCGCCGCGCAGGCCGCGCATGCCGCGCGCGAAACCGGCGTGGCTCTGCTGAATTTCAACGCAGGCATGGCGGCTCATTACACCGAACGCCTGCAGTTGGCCGGGCGTATCCATATCGCTATTGACCGCGGCGAATTCGTGCTGCACTTCCAGCCCATCATGGATGCCGCCGAAGGCAGCCCGGTGGCGCTGGAGGCCTTGCTGCGCTGGCCACAGCTCGACGGCAGCTTCATTCCGCCGGCCGATTTCATCCAGCTGTGCGAAGACACCGGCCTGATCATCGCGCTTGGCCGTTGGGTCATCCACGCGGCCGCGCGCGCGCAGCAGCAGTTGTCGGCGGCCGGCTGGCAGCACCTGCCAATCGCGGTGAACGTATCGGCGGTGCAGTTGTTCAACAGCGACCTGGTCGGTGAATTCAGCCGTGCCATGCAGGACCACGGCCTGGCCCGTGGCGCGCTGCAGATGGAGCTCACCGAGAGCGTGCTGATGCGTAATCCGACCCAGGCCCTGCAGACGCTTGGGCACCTGCATGCCAACGGCGTGGGCGTGGCGCTGGATGATTTTGGTACCGGCTTCTCCAGCATGTCCTACCTGCAGCATCTGCCACTGGATTCGCTGAAGATCGACCGCGGTTTCGTCACCGATGTGGAAAGCAATCCACGCAACGCCGCCATCTGCCGTGCGCTGCTGTCGCTGGGCCACAGCATGGGCTTGTCGGTGATTGCCGAGGGCGTGGAAACCGAGGGCCAGCGCCGCTGGCTGGCCGCGCACGGTTGTGACCAGGTGCAGGGCTATCTGCTGGGGCGGCCGATGCCGCTGGAGCAGGTCCTGCTGATGCTGGATGAAAGCCGCTCAGCCTGAGCCGGCAGCGCTCGGGTCCAGGCACTCGACCAGATAATCGATGAAGCTGCGCAGCTTGGGCGCCAGGTGGCTGCGGCTGGTATACACCGCATGGATGCCGATGGCCGGGCTTTCCCAATCCGGCAGTACCGGCAGCAGGCGGCCGTCGGCCAGCGCCTGCTCGATGATGAAATCCGGCTGGGCGATGATGCCCATGCCGGCGATGGCGGCCTCACGCAGCACTTCGCCATTGTTGGCGCGCAGGTGGGGCACGAACGGCACAGTGATTTCGCCCTGCGGCCCCAGCAGCTGCCAGCTGTCGCCACCGGCGGAGTAGGTATAGGCCAGGCAATCGTGGGCGGCCAGATCCTCCGGGCTGACGGGCGTGCCGCGCCGGGCCAGATAGGACGGCGCCGCGCACAGGCGGATGCGCACCTGCGCCAGCTGCCGCGCGATCAGGTTGGGTGCCGGGTGCCGGGTGATGCGGATAGCCAGGTCAAAGCCTTCCTCGACCATGTCCACCTGGCGGTCGGACAACTGCAGGTCCAGTTCCACCTGTGGGTAACGGGCGCTGTAGGCCGGCAACAGCGCGCCGAGTCGGGCGATGCCATAGCTGACCGGTGCGTTGATGCGCAGCCGCCCGGACGGTTGCAGCGCCTGCGCGCCTACCGAGGCTTCCAGATCGTCGAATTCGGCCAGCAGCTGGATGCAGCGCTGGTAATAGGCCGCGCCGGTGCTGGTCGGGCTGACCCTGCGCGTGGTGCGGTTGAGCAGGCGCGTGGACAGGCGCTTTTCCAGTGCGGCTACCTGGCGGGTGACGGCGGCGGTGGAGATGTCCAGGGCATCGGCGGCGGCGCTGAAGCCGTTGCGCTCGACCACCGTGACGAACACACGCATGGCATCGATGGTGTCCATTGTTTCCGTTTTTGAAATAAAACGTTGACGTTGAGGTTATTTGTTGCTCGAGCTCCGCGCAATAACCTGTGTGCTCCGCAAATCCCGGGAGCTTTCAATGCGCCGCCCCTTGCCTTCCCTTTATATCTCGCATGGTTCGCCGATGACCGCGCTGCAGCCGGGTTTGGTGGGGCCGCGCCTGGCTGAACTGGCCGCCGGGCTGGAGCGCCCGCGCGCCATCGTCATGGCCTCGGCGCACTGGTTGCAGCGTACGCCGCAGGTGTCGGCGGCGGCGCAGCCGCAGACCATCCATGACTTCGGTGGTTTTCCCGAGGCGCTCTATCAGCTGCACTACCCGGCGCCGGGCGCGCCTGAGCTGGCCCAGGACGTGGCCCAGCGGCTGGCCGCTGCCGGCCTGCAGCCGGGCATCGCCCCTCAGCGCGGGCTCGATCATGGCGCCTGGGTGCCGCTGCGCTACCTGTACCCGCAAGCCGATATTCCGGTGCTGCAGGTGTCCATCCAGCCCTCGCTGGGCCCCACGCATCAGTTTGCGATGGGCCGTGCACTGGCCCCGTTGCGCGAGCAGGGCGTATTGCTGATCGGCTCGGGCAGCATCACCCACAACCTGCACGACTGGCACCACTACGAGGCCGGCAAGGAGGCGCCTTATGTGCGCCCCTTCATCCAATGGGTGGAGCAGAAGCTGCACGCCGATGACCTGCAGGCGATGTTCGATTACCGCCAGCAGGCGCCGTTCGCGATGCAGGCACATCCCACCGATGAGCACCTGTTGCCGCTGTACTTCGCCATGGGCGCGGCCGGCAGTGACCGGCTCGGTGCACAACGGATCGATGCCGGCATTGATATGGGCTTTCTGGCGATGGACATCTATCGCTTCGACGGCGCGGCCTGAAAACTGGTGCTGCGTGCTGCGTGCTGCGTGCTGCGGGTGCAGTGGCAAGGGCACAGCGCACAGCCGACCAAGCTGCGTGGCTGGCGCTGGCCGATGCGGCCGCCGCCAGCCACGGCTTTCATGCATCTGCGCGTAATAAGCAACAGCAGCGACACCAGCAACATCGGATTGCTGTGGTAATTTCCCGGTATTCATCCGCCACTGCCAGTGTCGGCAGCCTGCTGTCGTGGTAGTGATTCCGTGGAACGGGCATGCACACGATTGAAGTTGTTCTGGCGATGCTGGTGGCGGTTGTCGCCAGTGGCTATCTGGTAAGAATCCTCCCCTTCTCATTGCCGTTGCCACTGGTGCAGATCGGCTTGGGCGCGCTGATTGCGGGCGTGTTCAATCGCGGGCACGCGCTTGAGCCGGATATGTTCTTCCTGCTGTTCCTGCCGCCGCTGCTGTTCCTCGATGGCTGGCGCATTCCCAAGCAGGGCCTGTTCCGCGACAAGGGCGCCATCCTGGAACTGGCGTTCGGCCTGGTGGTGTTCACCGTGGTCGGCGCCGGCCTGCTGATCCACTGGATGATTCCATCGATGCCGCTGGCCGTGGCCTTCGCGCTGGCGGCGATCATCTCGCCCACCGACCCGGTGGCGGTCAGCGCCATCGCCTCGCGCGCGCCGATTCCCAAGCGGCTGATGCACATCCTGGAAGGCGAGTCCCTGTTGAACGACGCCTCGGGCCTGGTCTGCTTCCGCTTTGCGGTGGCGGCAGTGATGACCGGTACGTTCTCGCTGGCCCAGGCCTCGCTGACCTTCCTGTGGGTGGCTCTGGCCGGCCTGATCATCGGCGTGGCGGTGACCTGGGGCGTGTCCACCTTCCAGCGCTGGCTGTGGCGCAGCTTCGGCGAAGAGCCCGGCGCTGCCTTGCTGGTGAACCTGCTGATCCCGTTCGCGGCCTACCTGTTGGCCGAAGAACTGCATGCATCGGGCATCCTGGCGGCAGTGGCGGCAGGCGTGACCATGAGTTACGTGGAGTTGACCGGCCGCATCAGCGGCAGCATGCGCGTGCAGCGCAACGCGGTCTGGAACATGGTGCAGTTCAGTTTCAACGGCATCATCTTCGTGCTGCTGGGCGAGCAGTTGCCGGGCATCGTCGAGCGTGCGATCCAGACGATGTCGGCTACCGGCCACCACAGCGCCTGGTGGCTGCTGGTGTACGTGCTGGCGATCAATGCGGTGCTGGTGGTGCTGCGGCTGGTCTGGGTGTGGCTGTCGCTGCGCTGGAACCTGCTCCGGGCGCGGATGCGTGGCGAGAAGGGAACCAGTACCTCGTGGCGGGTGGTGCTGGCGATGTCGGTGGCCGGTGTACGCGGCGCCATCACCCTGGCCGGTGTGTTGACCTTGCCGCTGATGGTCCCCGGTGGCGAACCGTTCCCGGCGCGTGACCTGGTGATCTTCCTTGCCGCGGCAGTGATCCTGGTATCGCTGGTGGGCGCCAGCCTGATGTTGCCGCGCCTGCTCAAGGGCCTGGAGCTGCCCAAGGACGATGACAGCCGGCGCGAAGAGGATCTGGCCCGCAGATCGTCCTCCAAGGCGGCGTTGGCGGCTGTGGAAAAGGCCCGCCAGGAATTGGTGCAGGGGCAATCCACCACGGCGGTGCAGCTGCTCAACGATGCGGCGGCAAGGGTGAGCCTGCTGTACCAGCGCAATCTGGAAAAAGGCCAGGGCCCGGACGAAGACCCGGAACAGGTGCGGCGCATGGAGCAGGCGTATCGCAGCCTGCGCACGGCCGGCTTGAATGCCGAGCGTGAGGAGTTGTTCCGGCTGACCCGGCGCGGGCAGGTATCCGATGAGATCGCGCGCAAGCTGATCCGCAATCTGGATTTGCTGGAGACCCGGCAAAGGGATTGAGGGGTGTGTTGTGGGGTTTGCTTGCCAGGGGCTTCCCCTCACCCCAACCCCCGCTCCGCGCCCCGGTCCTTGCGCTGGCGCAAGGCCGTTCAAGGAGCAGCGAACCAGTGGTTCGCAAGCTGCTCCTTTCACCCCGCAAGCGGGAGAGGGGCTAGTGCGCTACGAGCCGCCACAATCCGAGCCCCTCTCCCGTTCACGGGAGAGGGGTTGGGGTGAGGGCAGGCTCCTAGCTAGCCATGCAGGCTTTCAAGCTTTAAACGTTCTTCAACTCAAGAAAATACGGCTCAACCGTACCCTTGATCTTCAGCGTCATCGGGTTGCCACGGCGGTCGCGGGCCTTGCCGGCCTGTACGCGGATCCAGCCTTCCTGCACGGAATACTCTTCCACGTCATCGCGCTCGACGCCGTTGAAACGGACGCCAACACCACGCTGCAGGGCTTCAGCATTGTGGAACGGGCTCTGCGGGTTGATCGCCAGATGATCGGGAGGGGTATCGCTCATATCAGTGCTTCAGTGAAGGCCACCGTGGCCCTCTTCGGGGCGCAAGGATACCCGCTGTGACGCGCCAAGGCTTTCGCTGGCGCGCCGCTGGCCGCAGAATGCGCGGCATTACGTAGTGGAAACCGCCTCATGCCTGACAACAGCGCCGATTACGAAGACTCTGACGAACTGCAACCGGACTTCGACGAAGACGACCATCCGGCGCGGGTCTGGAACCTGCTGTGGCTGATCAATCCCGGTGACGAAGACGCCGCGCTGGCGCAGTTCGACGCCTGGCGTGAAGCGCGCGCCGGCGCCGAGGAAGATTCCAGCGACGAGCAATGGCTGTGGGACCTGAAGGATGCCATCGACTGGCGTTCAGGTTTCTACGTGGACTGGAAGGACACCGATTCCTTTGTCGCCGCGCTGAACGAAATGGCCGTGCGCTGGAACCTGGACATTGCCTGGGGGGGCGACTTCGATGACGAAGACTTCACCGCCGACCTGGACGTGCCCATGCTGATGACCACCGCCCATGACCGCCTGCGTGAGCACGGTTACACGGTGTGGAACTGGAATACCGGTGAAGACGCCTACGCCGGCTGGGTGGCCCTGAGCCGTGACGACGAAGCGATGCTGGCGCTGTGCTCGTTGCTGGGCGTGGAAGTGCGCCCCGGCAGCGACCCGTTCTAAGCCCGCAGCCCCTGTAGAGCCGAGCCATGCTCGGCTGGGGCGTTACCAGTAGCGTCCATGTGTAGAGCCGAGCCATGCTCGGCTGGGGCATTACCAGTAGTGTCCATGTGTAGTGCCGAGCCATGCTCGGCTGGGGCAGTACTAGTAGAGCTGCTGCCGAGCATGGCTCGGCTCTACATATCAGGTTTGCCGGTAAAGCCCCTTGCCGAGCATGGCTCGGCACTACGCTGCACTTATTCCGGCTGGTACAGCGCCCGCGCATTGGCAATCACGCGCCGCACCAGTGTGCGATCGGTATGCCGCGATATCGCCTGTGCGCCCAGCACGATGGCCTGCGCATGCAGCGGCGCCGGCACGTCGTAGTGCACGCCGCTGGGGCGGTTCTGGAACGCCCTGCGGGGGATCCCGAGCTGCTGCGCCAGCGCATGCAGCTCGGGCAAGGTGTCGGCCATCAGATGCGCCCAGCGCTCGCCGCGCCAGGGATGTACCGCATCGTCGATATAGACCGTCACGTTCGGCCCTGGATCAGGCCTTGGGCTTGCCGTCGGCGTCGACTTCAGCGTCCGGCACTTCTTCGGCAATGGCGATGGCGTCGTCAGCCACTTCCGTGGCCTCTTCGCCTTCGATGCCTTCAAACTCGGAAACCAGGTTTGCCAGGTAGTCGTCGGCGGTCTTGCCTTCGTCGGCGGCCAGGTCGTCGATCATCTGCTGCAGCGCTGCGGAGTACTCCAGGGTGACCTTGCGGCCTTCCTTTTCCTGCACATTGGCCAGGTGCTTGAGCATGGCCAGCATCGGCACCGGGTTGTCGGCATTGCCCATGGTCTGGCCGCCGATGGACAGCAGCCATTCGGTGCCCTGCAGGCCGATGGCGGCCACGACCTGACCTTCTTCATTCACCAGCACAGCGTGGTTCTGCACCTGCTGCTGGCTGTTGAGACGGGCGAATGGACGGCGCGGGGCCTGCTTCTTGCGCTTGTCGCGCTTGGCTTTGGAGAGCTTGGACATGGGATTCGGCTAGTGGAAAACGATGCCTATTGTAGGCGCCAAGCCGGTTTGGCGTTTGCTGGGGCTGGGCAGGGAGGTTTCATCCTGTGGGGTGAATGCTGGAATCACCCCTCCCCAACCCTCCCCTTCGCTGCGCGAAAGGGAGGGGGCTGTTCGTGCAGCCCGGCGAAATCTGGGCGCAGGCCCGCTTTCGCCCCCTCCCTTTGGCCGCAGGCCAAGGGGAGGGCTGGGGAGGGGTAGCTTCAGGTCTCCGATCGCCGAGAGAGCAACAGCCCTCACTCCACCGCCGAAGGCACCCCATCCACTTCCAGCTCTGCTGACGCAGTGGGCGGCAAGGCCAGCGTGGCGGTCTCATTGAGCGCCGCGGCCTCGGCCTCCTTGGTCATCACCACGATGCTGATGCGGCGGTTGATCGGGTTCTGCGGGTTGATCTTGTCGAACAGCACCGAGGAGGCCAGGCCGACCACGCGCGCCACTTTGATCTCCTCCATGCCACCTTCCAGCAGGGTGCGTCGCGCGGCGTTGGCGCGGTCGGCACTGAGCTCCCAGTTGCCGTAGCCGAGCTGGGTGGAATAGGCGGTGGTGTCGGTGTGGCCAGTGATGCTGATGTGGTTGGGCACCTGGTTGATGAAGTGCGACAGCTCCAGCAGGATCGTCTTGGTATACGGCATCAGGCGCGCGCTGCCGAGGTCGAACATCGGCCGGTTCTGCTTGTCCACGATCTGGATGCGCAGGCCTTCAGGGGTGATGTCCAGCAGCAGCTGGTCCTTGAACGGCTCCAGCGCCTGGCTCTTGCTGATCGCTTCCTGCAGCTCCTGCTTCAGTGCCTCCAGTCGTTGCCGGTCGCGCTCGCGTTCCTGCACCGGCGTCGGCACCGCTTCCTGCTTGTTCTGGAACGGGTCATTGCTGGTGCCGCGCGACACATCGGTGGCGCCGCCGAGTTTGATCATCGAGGTACTGGCGCCGCCGGGGCCGGCCATGCCGGGTGCAGGCGTACTGCTGCTGCCAGCCAGTGGGCTGGGGTTGCGGAAGTATTCGGAGATCGCCGCGCGCTCGGGCTTGGTGGTGGCGGCCATCAGCCACAGCACCAGGAAGAAGGCCATCATCGCGGTGACGAAGTCGGCGTAGGCCACTTTCCACGAACCGCCGTGGTGGCCGCCGCCCTGGACTTTCTTCACCCGGCGCACGATCACCGTGGGTTTGGTGTTCTCGGTCATATGCGTGGCGCCTTACTTGACCGACTTCAGATGCTGTTCGAACTCGCTGAAGCCCGGGCGCAATGCCGACGGCACGGTCTTGCGGGCAAATTCCAGCGCGATCTTCGGGTTGTAGCCGCGCAGGCAGGCCAGCAGCGCGGTCTTCACCGATTCGTAGATGCGTGCGTCCTGTTCGGCGCGCGCTTCCACCGCCGCGGCCAGCGGGCCGATGAAGCCATAGCCGAGCAGGATGCCGAGGAAGGTACCAACCAGCGCACCGGCCACGTGCGCACCCACTTCCTTGATGTCACCACCGATGGCACCCATCGTGATGACGATGCCCAGCACCGCGGCGACGATGCCGAAACCGGGCAGGCCATCGGCCACCTTGTTGAGCACGTGGGCCGGTTCCAGCGCCTCGTGGTGGTGCTTTTCCAGCTCCAGTTCCAGCAGCGGTTCCAGCTCATGCGGCTCGATGTTGGAGCCGATCATCAGGCGCAGGCAGTCGGTGATGAAGTCCAGCAGGTGATGGTCGGCCAGCACCTTTGGGTAGTTGGCGAACACCGCGCTGTCCTGTGGGTTCTCGACATGCTCTTCCAGCGCCATGAAGCCTTCGCGGCGCGCCTTGTTGAGCAGTTCGTAGAGCAGGCTGAGCACGTCCAGATAGTCCTGGCGCTTGTACTGCGGGCCCTTGAACACGCTGACGGTGGCGCGCAGGGTCTGCTTGACGGTCTTGAGCGGCGTACCGATCAGGAACGCACCCAGCGCCGCGCCGCCGATGATGACCAGCTCGTAGGGTTGCCATAGCGCGGCCAGGCGGCCGTGCGCACCGACGTAACCGCCCAGGACAGCGAAGATGACAATGAGCAGGCCGACGATGATGAGCATGGGGAACAGACGCGGGGATGGGGATATCCCGTTGTCGGCCGTCAGAGCAGAATCTGTAGAGCCCTGCCTTGTTTGGCGGATTCAGCAACCTGCCCTTGTAGAGCCGAGCCATGCTCGGCTGAGGCTCTACCGGTAAAGCTTCTGCCGAGCATGGCTCGGCACTACAACGGTAAAGCCCCTGCCGAGCACGGCTCGGCACTACGGCGGTAAAGCTTCTGTCGAGCATGGCTCGGCACTACGGGCTAGGCCGCTGGCTGTGCCTCGGCACCGCCGCGCTGCAGCGGGTCAGGGTAGGGCTGGCCGTTCTCTACGAAACCCAGCGATACCGAGTTCAGGCAATGCCGTTCAAAGGTCGGCGGTGGGCCGTCCGGGAATACATGGCCCAGATGGCTGCCACAGCGGGCACAGACGATCTCGGTGCGGATCATGCCGTGGCTGATGTCGCGGATCTCGCGCACATGCGCCGGGTCGAAGGGGGCGAAGAAGCTTGGCCAGCCAGTGCCCGAATCAAACTTGGTGCTGGAACGGAACAGCGGCAGGGCACACATCCGGCAGCAGTACACGCCGTCACGTTTGTTATCCAGGAATACGCCGCAGAACGGTGCCTCGGTGCCGTGCTGTAACAGTACGCGCTGCTCCTCGGCGCTGAGGCCGGCAACAAGGGCGTCGCGCTGGGCGGGGCTGGGAGGGCTGAGGTCGAAAGCGGTCATGGCGCGGAATCCGTGGGGCAGGTATCAATGGTAGGGGCGGGCCGGCGCCAGTCCAAGGGCGCATTCATCGCCGCGCAAGCTGTGCCGGCGCATGCTTCTACGTGCAACAACAGGAGGGGCCGATGAAACGGGCGTTGTATCTGGTGATGGCATTGCTGGTGGCCTGGCCGCTGGTGCTGCAGGCACAGCTGAAGCAGCCACCGGCACCGACGGCGACGCGCCCGGTGACCTTGCCGCCACCGCAGCTGCCGCCATCCACGCCGCGGGAGCCGCAGGGGGTGCGTCCGCCGTCGGTCAAGCCGCCCAAACCGGCTCCGAAGGTGAAGCCGATCGTGCAGCCGGCGCAGCCTGCGCGGCCGATCTACGACAGCAAGGGCCAGCCGGCGCCGCATATGCGCCAGACCAGCCCGGGCCGGGTGCTGGATACGCGTACCAATCGCTATTACGACACGGTGCCCAGCGGCGTGGGCCAGCAGGTGGTGCCGCCGCCGGCAGGCACGCACTGACCCTGTAGTGCCGAGCCATACTCGGCAGGCGTTTGGCCGTGTAGTGCCGAGCCATGCTCGGCTGGGGCATTACCGGTAAGGCTTCTGCCGAGCATGGCTC